>DASRRN010000521.1:0-18824 GCA_035695685.1 Acidobacteriaceae bacterium
TCTCTTATCCGTATGAGTGCAGCAGTCAAAATCTCATTTGCTTCTATTAAGGGTGGCAGCCAAGCGTCAAGGGTGCCTTCGATTGCGCCCTGTGCGTCAGGAAATACGGTTGCTTTGGAAGACAGCTTCTTCGGCGAACTCACATCTCTGTGATGCAAACTCCTGTATCCACGTTTTGACCTGCCTGGCCTTTCGTAACCAATACGTGCACAACGGTAACCATCAAGCCACCTGGCACCATGATCGTAGCAATACTGACGCCATCTGCAACCATGCCAGACGCTTAATCCGAACCTTAACGAACAAGCCGGCTGCTACGCAGTCGTGCTGATAAACAGACAGAAGGCCAAGGTGACCCAGAAATCGTCTATTGCTTTCCTGGCGGCCAACGAACCCTCTTCCGCTGCCCGTTACAGCTAAGGTGGAACCGCGGTCCTGCGAGCTTAGGGTAGTTATTATGAGCAAGGTGGAAACTGAGTTCCTGGCTCTCTGCATCGAAAGGGTCCGTTTGCATGCAGGACAGATTTGCCATCGATATGCCGGTCTTGCCTGGCAACCATATAATTTCAATCACAGTGACTCTTGACCCTGACTCTCCGTCGAATTGGTGAAAGGCTCTTTGTCGAACTGGTGAAAGGCGTTTTCTGTTCTGAGCTTGGTCAGCCTATACCAAAACCGCTCTGCCGACATGGTTCCAGGAGGGTCCGAACGAATCCTTGACCGTCACTGGTGCAAAGAGTAACGTTGTGCCGGGTTATTGGTCATGAGAATGAACAAAACCAGACTGCTACGTTTGGAGCTTTGGTCATCCCTGGCCTTAGCAGCGCTGTTCCAGGCGGCATTTTTGCTTGAACTTCACAGCCCTCTGCCATCGGCCTTGGTTCTATGGTCTCTTTCTATCCTGAGCGTTGCCTGCCTGGCAATGGTTCTGCTAGCTCGAAGGAGCCTGGCCGCCAACGCAAAGCTTAGCTACGCGCCTGGAGGGGTCTACCGGCAACGTCAGTTTGAAGCCGGGGAAGGCCACCGGGTTCTGGGCACTTATTGTGTAATCCTTTGCCGCCAACCCTTGGCCAACCCTGTGCTTTATCCGCGCACCAAGTGCTTCTACCTGATCGAAGCTTCGGCTGATCGGGCGGTCGTGACCGCCTCAGTGGAAAACCCTCAATGGCGTGCGATTGGGGTCGAGCCGCCGAACGTGTGTGCTCGTATGCCCCAAAGTGACCGCTCGCACTCTACGTCTGAGACGTGGCACGTGGCGTAAACCCCAAGGTCCCCAAGGCGGGGAAGGTTCAGCGCCAAAATGGCGAATCCTCAACATCGCGGCCATCCCAACCGAGCGACCTTGCAGGTGGCCCCAAAGCTGGTGGCTTATCTGCTCGCTGTGGACAAGAGTGGCAAGCCCTTCCAGGCACACACTCCGCCACCGCCCGCAAGCACCCTACCACAGTTTCTATGTTCGATCTGTCAGCGATCCACCGGCCGGTCCTTGCGTTTTCGTGGACTGTGCACGGGAGCTCCGGCTCCCTATACACCCGGCAGAGCCAGGTGGATGCGTGGAACGAGGGCCGCCATGATAGCTGGATCGAGGCAAAGCGTTCCGGTAATCGCGAGTATTCCATCGCATAACGCTACGAGTTGGGACAGACGCGATATCTTTTGAGCAGATCGTTCATCCACTTTGAACAAGGCTTTAGAAAAATGGACGTTTTGGGCGGCTATACTGGCGGAGTGGTGCCCCTTCTCCTGATATTTCTAGAGCTTGTGTTTGCCGCGTTGGGTCAAACTGCGGCCGCACAAATAAGCAAAGTACCGACATACGCAAAAGCCGGAGGACAAGGAAACGTCCCCAGCGGTTTCCAATCTCTCAGTGGATGTAGCAATCCGAACACAGGGGTAGCCAATCATGACTGGGGCGTAGGATCGAACCCCGTGTACGTCGACCCAAAATCTCTGACGGTCGGAACCCCCGCCTACACCACAAATGTTGTCTTCTGGATATCAAGAGAGACGAAGCCCGGACAATCGGTACTTCTGACAGGCGCATTCACTCATGCGACAAAGCGAGTAAGACTGGCCGTCATTCCTCCCGGGAGTCGAGATTGGCAGTCGATTGTTCGGAGCAGTCTGTTGGTCGTCAATGCGACTCAACAAAGCACGACGGGGCTTTCATTCATTGTTCCTTCGGGTTTCCCCAACGGAGTTTACGGATTTGAAATCGAAGATCCTTCCGCACCACCTGTTTCCGGCTTGGCGAACGTGCCAACGATAGATTGGGCAATTGGAGTTCCTTCCCTGATCACGCCAACTGTGGCCCTGCAGCATGAGGTTCATGATTGTGGCGCCGAGCCGGGTGCGATATTGAGAATTTTTGGCAAGAACTTCGTGCCATCGATGCAAGTCATTCTTCAATCGCGAGCTGGCCACGTCTACCGACTGGCACCCTCGGGACTAGATGCCAACTCCATCGCGGTTTCGATTCCTGACACTCTAGCTCCTGGAACATACACTCTCTGGGTGGGAGCTTTCCCCTGGGGTGTGACTTCAACGCCTCCCACTCGGATCACGGTCTATACGCCTCCGTCATTGACCGTTAAGCGTACAACATGCTCTAACCTCGTGGGTGATGGGGCCACCGATAACGCCGCCTTGCTTCAATCGTGTTTAGATCGGAATGCGCCTGCAGCGGGTTCAAAGCAGCTGGTCTATATCGCGATACCGGCAGGCAACTTCGCACTTGCAAGTGGCGTGGTAGCCCACCCTTACGAGTTTTTGGAGGGAGCATCTGCCGCCTCGACTCGCTTCCTCGGTAAGCCCAGCAAGAGTCCGCCGACAGCGTGGTTCGGGGCTCCTCAGCATTTCGGGTTGGCGAATTTATCCCTTGAAGCGCCTGCGAATCCTAGTCTCCTTGCGGCCACCGACAGTAAAACAGGCAATCCGGCGGCTTCTGGTCATTTATTCTTCAGCAACCTGAACTTTAAAGCTACCGAGGATGCTTCGCGAGGCCGTGAACAGATGTTCCTTGTCGCCGGCCCGGATATCCAGATCTATCATTCGACTTTTCTTTCGGGTTCTAACCAGGTTCTGGACGTCAACTTCGGGGACGGTGGCGTTGTTTCAGGGAATCACATCATTTTGAATAATTGGACGGGCCTCGGAATCAGCGACAGCCAGAACGTTATTTTTGAGAGGAACTTCATTTATTCTCAGAACGCGCCCGGACAGGGCCCGGGTGGAACATCTGCAGGCTCCGGACTGAGCATCAGCCGCGGAAACAACCGTTTCGGGCCATCCGCGCTTTCTCAAAATATTTACGTCGGCTATAACACCTTCCAAAATATGGGTTCGAAAGGCCAGCAGATCATCACCAACGATGGAGATGGTGGATCGTATATTGGTCCGATTGCTAGAAGCACGGCCGAGATGGTGACATTGGCGCATGATCCCGCTTGGGATTGGATGGGCACAACGAATCCTCAGGCATCTAGCATTGCAATCATCTCTGGGACTGGGGTCGGCCAGTACTCGTTCGTCAAGAGCTATAGTGGCCGGACGATCAATCTTACGAAACCGTGGCTGGTCCTACCTGACACAACATCGATCGTCGTCATCTCTCAATACGAACTTCATATGACCACTGCGCACAACACGATTACCAACACTCTCGGCTTCTCCATCGTGCTCGGCGACTCGCTCGAAAGCGTTATAGAAGATAACGTACTGACCAACTCGGGCGATGGCATCATTATTTCAGCGTTTGGGCCGTACGGTGGCCCCGCAGCCTATGGGCCTGTCATCAACACCGACGTTCTCCGAAATTCGATTAGTGAAGGCGCAGGAAACCTCATTACCCCTTCCGTGAACACGAATTTGGCGGGGATCGTTATTCAGGACATGCCCGGTTGTCTGGTCTCCGGTCTGCTGATCCGAGACAACGTGGTGCCGCCTAAACAAACCATCAGCAGCGTTGACGGACTGAATGGGATTAGTGCCGTCCTGATTGAGCACAATCGTGCTAATTGGTTTCCGACGTTTCCGATCCCGGGGTTCCTCATCCAAAACAATCAACACCAGGCGGCCTTTTAGAACGAAGGCCTGTTCAGCTCCAACTGTTCCCTGGACCGGGACATGGTTCGGCGCCTGACGGCCCGAAATCATAACCGTGGATGACCCTGGTCTCCATGTTCCCGGGAACCGGAGAGCTCAAAGCTGAATTTCTCCTGTCGGAAAGATTAAGGAGACTTAATGTGGGGCCGCCCCCAAATAGCAGCCTCCTCTGCCCGTTAAGGCACGGCAAAAGACTGCATTCGACGGCAAATCGCGGGAAGGGCATCAATTCCGCACTTCACTGCTTGCGGGCGCCCCAAATGTCTTGCATTTTGTCGGTGCGAGTCAAGTTAACCCCAAATAGGAGAACCCTCATGAAAAGCAAAACGTTGATTTCGGCGGTGCGCGTCCTCTCACTGCTTTTGTTGGTTGCAGGCAGCTGTGCCTTGGCCGAGGTACGCAAGCCAGCGCACTTCAGCGGCCTGATCAACGATTATTCACCCTTGAGTACCAGTGTTAAAGGCAGCCCATGGGAGATGCATGGCCAATGGTCAATGGACATTTACCCCGAAGGGGAGACCGCCGACTTCTCCGCAGATATGACGATGTCCGGCTACGGAACAACCACGTCAGGTGCCGTGGATCCCACCAAGCCATTGGTCAACCCTCATACGCACCATATCCGGTTGACCCACGTCAGCATCACCTGGAACATTTCCGGCTGCCCCACATACGCTCCCCCTGCCGTCACGACCGGCTTTCAGTTGAAGGGCACGGTTAGTCTGTTGACGGGGAATGGAAGCATTGCCCCCTTCGAGACGGATCCACCTTCATCAACGCTGCAGGTCTGCGTCACCGGAGGGAACTACACGCCGTTCTCGATCCAGAATTCGAACATTACGCTGGTGTTCGGGGGGCCTGCGACTACTCATTTCGGGCCGCAGGCCATCCATGGCGTGGTGCGTAAACCTTAGCCGATCGATAGGACGGTTCTTGAACGGCGAGTCGGGATGACGGCTGCCGCCCCCGGTGCAGCCTCCCGACTGGAGGCCGGGCAAGTAAGCGTTTGAGAAAAGAGATAGATGTGCCAAGAAAACTGACCTGCCTGGTATTGCTCAGTGCTGCGATCGTGTTCGCGGCGCTTAGCGCGATGAACACAGGAAATGCCTGGGCGACGCCGGCTGTCGGTTTCACAGCCACAACAATTATGAGCGGACCGTTCGGTCGGATCGACATTTTTGGCAAACCCATCATCCCCGATTCGAGTGAGAACGATCAACGGGCAAAGGCGTGGCTGGCTCTGCAGAAGACAACGGGACCGTCAGAACTGTACGTCCAGAGCAATGTATGGCAGCCGGGAGGAAGCACCGGCTGGCACACCCACCCTGGGCATAGCCTGATCATCATCGCAGAGGGAACGGTGACGGAGTACGAGGACCGGGATCTTGACTGTAAGCCCCACGTGTATACCAAGGGCATGACATTCGTCGATCCCCACGGTGACCATGCACATATCATCCGGAACGAAGGGGACGCCGTGGCACGAACTTTCGCTATTCAGCTCATTCCGGCAGGTGTGGCACGCCGGATTGACTTTGTAGACCCGGGGAGCTGCCACTTCTGACGGGTTTAGCCTCGTCCACAATGATGGGAAGTGGCTGATTGGGAGCCTCGCCGCCACGTTGCGAAGGGATTGTGGGGCCAATTAGTCATTGCTACCGCGGCTGAATTTCCGAAAGCGCTAAGCCTGAGTTCAGATCTTCCGGTCCCGGAATAGTCCAATATCGAGAAGGCATTTTGGAGAGCGGGTATTGCCTTCAGGGTAATCTCCGTCTTCCTGTCCCGGAATAGTGATAGGTACAGGCGAAGGTCGCGGGGAGAGTGCGTGGCTTGTAACTCACTGGCAACGAACCGACGGTCACAGTACGCAGAACGGCCCGCACGCAGGCGTAGTCTAGAGAACCCCAGCCGCTGGGCTTGCTTATTCTGACATTGCGGAGAGAACCGTCGCGGTTCACATCGAACCGCATCTCTGCCGATTTTCCTGCAGGAACGTTTGCATCCACAAGTTCGTAACTACGAAAATTCTGTTGGAGCTTCTCAGCCATTTGCTTCATGAACAGATGTGAGGGCTTAACAGAACTGGCTACGGGCGCGGTTATCTTTTCAGGTGCTTGCGGAACATCCTGTGGGTGATAGGAGCAGTCGTAGATAACGTTCAGACTGTCTTTGGTTCCCGATTCCGGCGGCCCAAATGTTCTGACTTGCCGCACAGCGTTCACACAGGAGAAGTCCAGCGAGGGATACCAGCTTGATGTAACCAGCGAGACATTTTGAGGAGAGCCCTCGCGTGAGATGGTGAACGCGATGACCGCAGTGGCTCCCGGAGGTGTGTTGACGAGCGTGGATGGATTCAAGTTCCCGGAGATCCTGTTGTGAATCACGTCTTCATACCACTTGGACGGGGGAGACTGACCCGCCTCCCCGTGAGCTTCTATGGGAGCCTTGATGCGATCGACCTTTGCGGTGAGGCTGTTCGACACGGCATGCTGACTGGTTGTTACCGTATAAAGGGAGAAACCTCCGCAAATGAGAATTACGACCACGATCGCTACAGGAAGCAAGCGCTTAAGGGAGAACGCGGTCCCAGGGGGGAAATACATGGGTGGTTGTGGGGGCGTGAGAACTGCTCTCAACGTCTCCAGGTCGCCAGCCTGATATGCCTCATTGGCCAACTTTGAAAGCCGTTCGCACCGTATTCGATCCTGCTCGTCAATTGCCAAATCAGGATGGACGCGCTTGAGAACTCGAATCCATAGCTGCTTTAATTCCGGCGACGGCATGTCCATGCTGCACTCTCGGGTTCACGAGAATAGGGCTGCGCTACAGCCTAGAGAACAGATTTGGGAGGAAGTCAGAAAAACGGAACACGCTCCAACCCCGATGCCTGGCGATGAACAGGCCGATATTTGCCAGAGTGAAGACGGGGAAGAGTCTTCTTGTTGACGCAGTTCACGGGCAGTAGCAATCGTTCGACTGTTACCACCATCTTGGTTCGTGCCACAGGCCTGTCGGCGCGGGCCTCTACGCTATCTCCGCCATTTTCATTTTCCACATAGTACGGTCGACTGCGCGCGGGTACAACTCCGTTCGTAAACGTGTCCGTTACCTTTGGGTTAGGCTTCTAACACTTTCCGGGTAGCCGAGCTGACGTGGGAGCGTTCCCGAAGCCTGAATGTGGCGATTTGATGGTGAAGTTAGGGGACAGAGGGAGCGACTAGCAGCCACAAATTGATGGCTTGATGCCTCCTGACGGAATGGTGGTTGTTCCGTTGGGTGTGGTTTGATCCGCGTGAAGTGAGCGGGATATTTTGTAAAATTCGATAAAATTTGGCTTTTTATCGACTTCCGCGTCGCCCCCCAGAGAAGCGTTTATCTGAGGTAAAGGACGGCCTGAGGAAGCTCCCTCTGTCCAAAATGGCGTCGAAGATGCCGCCGGTCGCGGCGGGAACCCGGTTCAGCCTTACGGGGTTGATGAAGGGATTGACGAGGGTGGGTTGGTTCCGGTCAAGGTTGGGATACGACGTGTCGTTAGCCAGTTTGGGGGCCGGATTGGGAGCAGGCTCCGGCTCGGGGACGTGGGGCGCGGCGGGTCGGGTTTTCGTGCCGGCAACGGCGTTTCATGGATCAAGGCGGCGTTGAAGGAGTTCGAGACCTTCCCCGAAGCCGCGCGCTCGATCCTTTTGACCGCGCTCACGATCGCGGCAGAAGGCGCCAAAGCTGATATCGCGAAGCCCATGCACGGCATGGGTTCCGGAGTCCTCGAGATCGCGCTGGCGTTGTTTTAGGGTAGGCCGGGAATTTATCCCCGGCGCAAAGGCCATGTAATCATCATGGGCTTTAGCCCCTGGGGCGGTATCGATCCCCAGAAATTCCGCAAGGCACGACGAAAGCAAAAAGTACAGGAACCTAAGAGATTTGAGATCTGTAGAATAGTTGCCTCCGCAGTCCAAACGTTACAGGAGAGTTGCGACGGCCACACAACACCTTGGTTACAGTACAAACACGAACGCCCGTCGCCTTTGCATTATTTACCCAATACTTGAACTTCCATCGCAGCGACCAGCCCCCTTGCTGTTGTCAATTTCTTCACACCTGTAGATCAATAATGGTAGGAGTCGGGCTTGTCTCAACCCAGAACCTAACTTAGAAACTGCGGTGTCTTGTCCGACTTGCGCTCTTGCCATTCGTTCCCGGTCTGGACATCCGGCGACCAGCGTGTTGTAGTTTTTGTGATGAGAATATTGATTTCCGGAGCGGGAATTGCCGGACCGACTCTTGCCTACTGGCTGGCCTATTACGGATTAAAACCCACCATCGTAGAGACCGCGCCCCGCTTGCGAACGGGCGGCTACGTCATCGACTTCTGGGGCGCGGGCTTCGAGATTGCTGACCGCATGGGACTGTTGCCCCAGATCAGCCGTAAGGGATACATGCTGCGTGAGGTAAGAGTTGTAAACCGCAGCGGAAAAAGGGTCGCGGGTTTTCCGGCGGAGGCGTTTTCCCGGATGACGCATGGACGCTATGTCAGCCTTCCGCGCGGGGAACTCGCCGCATCTATCTTCGACAAGATCGAAGGGAAGGTCGAGACCATATTCGGCGACAGCGTGGATCGCATTGAACAGACCGAAAACGGCGTTCACGTTGCTTTTGAGAGCGGGGACGCGCGGGAGTTCGATCTCGTCGTCGGCGCGGACGGACTTCATTCGCGGGTGCGCGAGCTCGTGTTTGGCCCGGAAAGCCGATTTGAGAAGTATCTGGGTTACAAGGCCGCGGCCTTCGGGACCCCGGGCTACCGGCCACGCGACGAACTGGTTTATATGATGTACACGCAAGTGGGCCAGCAGGTCGGCCGGTTCGCGATGCGCGGCGACAACACGATGTTTCTGCTTACCTTTGCAGATAAAGATGTCGCGGGTCCCGATGACATTCAGAGTCAGAAGGCGCTGCTGCGGAAGCGGTTCGAAGCAAGCGGGTGGGAATGCCCACAGATCCTGAATGCACTCGACGCGGCCGACGATCTCTATTTCGACCGTGTGAGCCAGATACGGATGAACCCGCAGCAAGGATTGTGGACGCTCGGCCGAGTAACGTTGATCGGCGATTCGGCTTCCTGTGTCTCATTGCTGGCCGGGCAGGGGGCGGCATTGGCCATGGTGGCGGCGTATATCCTTGCCGGTGAGCTGCACCGCTCCAGGGGCGATTATGCCGAGGCTTTCAGGCGCTACGAGGATTTGTTCGGGCCGTTCGTTCTCGCAAAGCAGAAGGCCGCTCTTCGCTTCGCAGGTTCATTTGCGCCAAAGTCGAAGCTCACGCTGTTCCTTCGCAATCAGCTATTCAAGCTCATGGCAATCCGCTGGATAGCCGACCTGGCCGTGGGCCGCGATCTCGCAGACAACTTAACACTCCCGGCATATTGATCGATGGCATGACTACGGAACGCATTTTCCAGCCCACGGAGGCCAATTGGGGACAGGATACCTATTACCCTCCCTTTTCACTGGGTAATAGGTATCCTGTCGGTGCGCCAAGTAAGCTGGCGTGTTCCAGCCGGTGCACAGCGTCGGGATCGCGTGTCACAGGTGCTGGGCCGCATACGGCACGCCGTCTCTATCCGGCTTGTCGTCAAACACCCTAGGTGGGAGCCGTATGCGGGAAAGCCGCACGTACCGGCTCTGTGCGGGGGGCGCATAGTAATATGCGTCCCTACCGCGATCCGCATTACCCGTCGCCGCATTACCCCTTATACATCAGAACGTCCACGACCTAATCGACTTGGATAGCTGCCCGCTCCCCAAAAACTGAGCCTGCGTTTTGAAGGCTCCTTCGGAATTGCATTGTAGGAGACTATGCCACTGGAGTCTTTTTTCGACTGCAAATTCAGTAGTTGGCAGCCCTCGCCGGCTTGAAGCTGGATGGGCAGTTCACGCGGGGCTTACTTGTTGGAGGGTTTGCAGATATTTGACGATGTCAGCTCTCGAAAGCATTCCGACAATATCATCTCCCAGCATGACAGGCATCTGATTGACTCCGTCCCGCCCCATCTTTTCCATTGCCGTCCACAACTCAGCGTTGAGATCGATCCTGCTTAGCTTCTCAAGGGGAATCATGGCTTGGGTCACAGTAGTACTCATCCATGAGGGCCGGGGAATCTCCTTCATGTTGTGGAGGGTGAGCAGTCCGACTGTGCGGCCTCCGCGATCCACCAGGAAGCACCGTCGACCGTGTGCAAGTACCTCGTGATCTACCAACCTTTGTAATGTAGTGTCTTCCGGCACGTGGGCGCCCAAATCTCCCATTGCTTCTGATACCTTGTGGCCAACCAACAGGCCCTGCACCATTTGCTGCTGCACTTGAGCTCCGGCTGCGCTTTCCAGAAACCAGCCGATGAAGGCGGTCCACAATCCATTGACAACGTTTCCTCTCAGGGCCTCCCATACGCCCACAAAAATAAAAAGAAAGCCAAAGAATCGGCCGGTACTTGCGGCGATCAGAGTCGCGCGGCGGAAGTTTTTGACCACTCCCCAAACGATGGCTCGAAGAACACGGCCTCCATCCAAGGGGAACCCCGGAACAAGGTTGAACAGTCCGAGGATGGCGTTAATGAGGGCGAGATATTTGGCCACAGCTAAGGCTGGCGCAACATTCACGAGCAACGGCTCTAAAAAGAAAAAGAATGCCGCCAGGGCAAAACTGGTAAGCGGCCCGACGATCGCAATCAAGAATTCGACCGCGGCGCTCGGGGGCTCGGCTGCAATCTGGGATACGCCGCCAAAGATGAACAGAGTGATGCGGTGTACCGGTATCTTGTTGCGAAGGGCCACCCACGAATGGGCCAGTTCGTGAACAACGATACTGACAAAAAACAGTACCGCCGTCACCGCGCCCATCAGCCAGTATTCGACGCTCGTGCCACCCCTGAATTCCGCCGGATAGTAATTAGCAGCCAGGAGCCAAGTGAGTAGGCCTGCGATCAAAAACCAGGAGTAGTCCAAATCGATAGGTATTCCAAGGATGCGTCCAATCGGGATTGTGTGGCGGAACACAAGTCGCCTCCTTTCACAATGGATCGTTGCGGCGTATGAAGGCCAGTCGCCTGCTTCGAACGATCGTTCGTCGGTTTCGGCTACCGGTGTTCAAAGCGGTAGATAAAGGGACAGCATACCTATTGCGGCCTTTTTTGGAGGATGGCATCGTGTCCTCTTATCTTCCCCCCTTATCTCCTCCGTGTCCCCTTATCTCCCCGTCATATTCATTCAAGCTGGTTCAGATCGGTGTCGGGTGCAGGGTGACCCAACGCACGGCACATGGCAACGATCTGGCCTTTGTGATGAAAGGCATGCGTCAGGACGTGATGAAGGACGAACGCCGGAGTAGCGTACGGAGACATCCCCATCGGAGAAATGAAGCTCCGCATCGGCATTGAGCTGTTGATCGGTCAAATTCGACAAATAAGTATGGGTCGACTGGCTGACCTCTTTCTGCAGGAGTCTTACATCGGCGACGACCGGGCATTCCTCAAGGGTCCGGTTGGCGTACCGTACCCCCTGGAGCGTGTGAACCCAAAACCCTTCGCAGTTGAAAATATGAATCGCTTGTTCACGCAGCGTGCGGAAGCCGAAGCCGGATACTTCCCTCACATAATCGTTCGTGGGAATTGTGGAGAGATGATCCAGAACCAGATCGAGGCGGGCGTGTGTCCAGCCATGGAATTTCCGAACACCGTCGACGGTGAACACTGATCTCTCCTTACAGGCTCATAACTGGAGACGAGGGAACATGATACCTATCCCCACCCGGAATCCCTATGCTCACGATCCAGCTCAGAGCCGCTCCAACCGCGTCTGCGAATCCCCAAACTGCTCCAACTTCACGTCGAAACGATCCATCAGCGACAGGTACAAACTGCACATCTTACGGTTATCGTCGCTGTCATTGAGATAGTTCAGGGTACGCCCCGTCTGTAGCGTGCCGCCAAGCCCACCGGCCAGCACCAGCGGGAGCCGGAAGTTGTCGTGTTTGCGGCCGATCCACATGTTGGATAGGAACATCAGGCAGGTGTTGTCGAGGACCGTGCCGTTGCCTTCCTTCATGCTGTCCAACTTAGAGGCCAGGTAGGCGTACTGTTCGACATGGAAACGAGAGATGCGCTCGTATCCATCAGAATTGTTGTTGTGCGAAGCGGAATGGTGGCCCTCTTTTACATCCAGGAAGGGATAATACATGGCGGACAGGTCATGAGAGATGATCAACGAAGCAACGCGCGTCTTGTTGGTCTGGTAGGCAATGGCAATGATGTCGCACATCAGGCGGGCGTGATCGCGTAAGTCTTCTGGCAGTCCGTTGGCCGGCCGTTCCATGGTGGCGGCGACGGTGTTCCTGGCTTTCGCGGCGTCTTCGGCATCGGTCTTGCCTTTGCGCATGCCCTCGACGCGCTTTTCCACTTCGCGCACGCTGGTCAGGTATTCGTCGAGCTTGCCTTGGTCCGTGGCACTGATGCACTTGGAAAGATCCTGGGCGCGATCCTTGACCCGGTCGAGAATGCTGAGGTTCTGCAGGCTGCCGCGGTTGTCAAACAGGTTGTCCCAGGCGAGCGACGGGTAGACTTCTACCGGAACGGGCGAGTTCGGACTCTGCCAGGAGAGGTAGGAACTGTAGGCCAGGGAAAAGTTCGATTCATGGTAACCGGTCATGGGCTGATCGCATGCCAGTACAATGCTGGATTGCGGCGTCTCTTCGCCCACCCGGCTGGCAATCATCTGATCGATGCTGATGCCCGAGTGGATGATGGCGCCTTTCGAGATGTGCGCGCCCGATAAGAGACTGCCGGTCTGGGCGGGATGAATTCCCTGTCCCGTGAGGGCTTTGACGTAGAGACCGTCAATGACGTTGATCTTTTCTTTGAGGGGTTCGAGGGGGGAGAGGGTTTTCGAGAGTTTCATGGCGGCGCCCTGGCCTTCGGCGCTCCAGTGATCTTCGTTAATGCCGCATCCCAGGAAAACGATGCCGAAACGCTTGGGGAAGGCGGAGGGCGGTGGGACATCCGCTAAGGCGTGCAGCGACTCCAGCCAAGGCAACGCGACGGTGCATCCGGCTCCGCGCAGTACCGCACGGCGGGAAATGGGAAGTGCAAACTTCTTGGCCCATCGAGACATGCTAGTTCACCTTTCTGGATGCTATCTGAGTCTCAGGTTTCTGAGGCGCTGGTATTCGTTTATTGCGGAACTGTGGGCTCAGGACAATGGTTTCGACCAGCGAATCAAAACGATTGCCTTGCGCGGCCAGATTGGTCTGCATGGTATCGATCAGGGCTTCATCGGAGAGTTGCAGCGACCGATCAAGCGCGTAAGTGAGTAGCTTGCGGCAAAAATTGTTAATGAATTGATCCTGGCGATGATCGCGGATAAAGTCGCGCAAACCTTGAAAGCCAACGCCGTTGATGCCGCCAGGATAGGTGACGGCGGTATCGACGGGCCGGCCGGCCAGGTCTTTGGTGCGCACATCTCCGATGGGTCCATAGCCCTCATACGCCAGACCAAAGGAATCAAAGCGTGCATGGCAAGCAGCGCACATGGGAACCGCCCGATGTTTAGCCAGCATTTCGCGGATGGGGAGGTCCGTTTTCGACTCATCGGCCGGCAGTTCGGGAACCACCGGCGGTGGAGGTGGAACGCGGATGCCCAACACCTTTTGCACCACCCAGTTTCCACGCTTCACCGGGCTGGTGCGCAGTCCGGGTGAGTTCTGGGTCATGAAGACCGACATGGGCAGCAGACCACCTCGTCCATATTGGTGAGCATCGTCGACGCGCACCCAGTGGTCCGCGTCGCCCTTTACTCCCGGTATGCCGTAGTGTTTGGCCAGAACCGGGTTCACGAATGTGTAATCGCCATAGAGAAGGTCGAGCACGGAACGGTTGTTCTGAATCGTGTCTTCGACGTAGCGGATGGGTTCCTGGAACATAGCTTCCCGGAGATCGTTGTTGAACTGGGGGAAGCGTTCACGATCGACCGCATTGTTGGTTTCAAACAGACGAAACGCGAGCCAGTTGCCAGTGAACTCGGTGGCCAGGCCACGGACGCGGGCATCTTTCATCATGCGTCGCGCCTGTGCGAGCAGGACCGCCGGCTTTTGCAGGTCGTTGGCAGCCGCGTGCCGCAATAACTCTTCATCTGGCATGCTGGCCCAGAGGAAGTAGCTTAAGCGGCTCGCGAGCGCGTAGTCCGACAAAGGCTCAGAGGGGACAGCGGTCGAGACCTTCAGGACGACTGCATGGGACCCAGCCTTTGCAGCAGAAGCCGTTTGCGGCTCCGTCATATCCAAACGGTAGAGGAAATCCGGCTCCATCAGCACGCTGGTGATCACATCGCGAAGCGCCTCTTCGTGGGACGACTGATTCTGGGTTCGATCCTGGTGGTAATAGGCCAGCAAATCGGCGCGCTCCGCATGGGTGAGAGGCCGCCGGTACGCACGCGCGGCAAATCCGAGCAGTGCTTCCAGTTGCCTCGGCTCCGCCTCTGCCCGCTCCTTTTCCAGGCTGCGGAGAGTCGCGTTCATTCGGTCGAAATGATCGCGGATGGCCTCAGCAGCCTCGGGGTCGTTCGTCGGGTCCGCCGCAGCCTTGGCCAGATAGGTGTCTCGCATCTTAAGAATGACTTCCGCATCGGTCACGGCGTGATCGGCCGGACGTTCTGAGCCGGATTCGTCGCCTTTCCCAAAAACTTCTCCGCTCTGATTGAAGTAGTACTGGGTCCAGGTACGTGCGGAAAAAGCTGCAATGTAATCAAACTCGTTCCAAAGACGATCCAGTTCCTTGGTTCCGTTGTCATCCAGGATGAGCTGCCTCAAAGGAAGATCGTCGCGGTAATAACCCATGATGTTGTGATAGCCGGCGCTGAGCAGGCGGCCCTTGTCTTCAGAGTCGTCGGGGAAATAGCGGCCGCGTTCGGACACATAAAACACATCGGGAAACACCGAGGCGAAACGGGAAAATGCTGCCTGATAGCGGGCGCGCTGGGCGGCGGGAACTATTAGGTCGGCATCGTTGGCGCGCGCCTTGGCCGAGAGGGCCGCCCAACGGGGCGCGGCTTCCTCATGAAGATCAGGATATTTCGGAATCGCCGGAACCACGGGCGGTGGATCGGTGTCATTCCGTAGATCGTTGGGGTCGCTGTCACGCCGGTGCTCGGCAAACTCCTTCAGCTTCCAGTTCAGAAGAGGTTCGGATTGCGCGGGCAAACCCTTCACCACCGGGGCGGCAAACTGCATCGCGGTGTGGGCGCGAATTTTCACCACGAAATCGCGCATTTCCGTGCACTTTGCACTCAGCGCGCCGGTCCGAGCCGCATCAGGAGGGGGAAGGGCTCGCCACATTTTCTGGAGCTTGAGAACAGGACCCACCGCGTTCTGGTCGTGCAGGATCTGCCAGACCAGGGGTAGATATTTGGGGCTTACTTTTGCGTCGACCGCGGTAGTGGCCAGGGTGGCATGTGGTTTTTTCAGGGTGAGGCGATATTTATAGCGCCAGGCGGCCTGAAAATAATCCGCGTAGTCGGTGAGCTGCGCGGCGTAAAAGCTCACGATGCGCTGGATGGCGTACTTTTCTCGGTCGGTGTCTACCAGCATAGGATAGGGCGCGAAGTCGATTCCATCAGGCTTTACAACCGCATGATCGGCTACTTCGCGAGCCGCCTTCAGATACTTATTCAGCAGCGCCGGCGACATGGTTAGCGATTCGCCCGAATTATCGAAACCCGCCTGGTTGGCCGGATCCACGGGAAACTGTTTGGCGACGTGCATGTCCTGGCCGGTGAGGTCGCGAATCGTGTAGTCGTACTCGGCATTGCTCAACCGGCGCGCCAGCACTACGCCAGGGTCACCGGCGGCCTTCTTTATTTCTGCCGCACGCACGGCTGCTACCCAATCAATGACCTGCTGCGCCTCGGCCGCGGGCGGGGATGGCATCGGCTTAGGCGGCATTTCCTGGTTCTTTAGCCTCTGTGCCAGCAGTGCCCAACGGGCAAAGTCGTCGGCAACCATATCCACATTGGTGTAGGACTTCAGATCGAACTGCGCGGGGGCCATCTTGCCGCTATGGCAGGCTACGCAATATTTACCCACAAAGGGTTTGACCGTCTTTTCAAACTGCTGGTCGATATTAGCGGCGGGGGAACGAGTGGGGCCGGCGGCGTGAGTGGCCGCACCCGCCATGGTGGCTGGGGTGAGGGAGAGGGCGAGGAGAAGGGTCCGAAACTTCATTACAAAGCGCCTCTGGCCTCGATGCAGGCAGCGAAATTGATCGGCTCGGTGCTGTACTTATGACGATGAGTTGCCGGCATAAGTTCCCGGCAGGGGAAGCCGCATAACGCGGGGTGGGCGTGTGGCAGGCCTTTGAGATCGGGGCTGCCAAACGCGAACGAGGCAACCGTTCCCGGCAGAGTGTGCCCTACCATTGCCGCAGCGTACCTAAGGTAGCCTTTCCTCATACGTTTTCAGTTCAGAGTGGCGCTTCGGGGAATGCGCTGCTGACGTGAAATACACAGCCCTTTGTGACCGAATGGTAAGCCAGTAGAATTCTCCAGTCAATGGACCGCTCGGCCCGATCCGGGACTCTTCCGGAACTGGACCAGAACTGGCTGATGTGGCCGAACTATCGACTTTTCAATTGGATACAAGATGCCCAAGGGCCTCCAGGGCCGAGATCCACGCTTTCGGAGCCGGTTCCGAATGTCCGGCGGAACATTTCTACCAAAGCGCTCGACCACTGGGCGGGTGCCCCATGTTCGCCCCAGCGTACATGGGCCGAAAAAGACAGGGCGTCAGCCCCTTCCAACGCTCTTTGCTACGGAAAAAACTGCGGCCAAGAGCAAGGACCCTCGCACTTGGAGCGAAAGCATTTGAAAAAAGCCGTTTTCGGCCCATGTACGCCCCACGGCACGCCGGGGCAGGTGAGGCGAGGGGAACCCGTCCAGGGAACAAGGCTTGCGCCTTGAGGCGACTACTGCTTGCGCCGGCGGCCTGAGCTACCTACCGCAAGAGCTCCGCAACAGCATTCTTGCGACAACCCACGAAGAAGATCATCATACCCGCATGTCTCAACATTCCGGACTAGGCAAATACAACATCATCGGATTCGTTTCCATCGTCGACGTACCCCGCGCGAAAGAGTTTTATCAGAACACTCTTGGCCTTCGCCTGGTGATGGAAGAGCCGCCGTTTGCGCTGGTCTTTGAGGCGAATGGCATCATGCTACGTCTCGGCATGGCCAAAAAACTCCCTCCGGCACACGGCACGGTTTTGGGCTGGCAAGTCCCTGAGATCGCTGCGACCGTTGAGAGCCTGGGACAAGCCGGAGTCCGCTTCGAGCGCTATGAGGGGATGCACCAGGACAAGCTGGGCATCTGGACTTCGCCTACCGGCGCGAAGGTCGCCTGGTTCAAGGACCCCGACGGGAATATCTTGAGTGTTTCGGAACATCCGGAACCGAAGAAATGAACTTCCGAAGACCTTGCCCGGACGGTCAACAATGCAGTGAGTATCGGTATCTGTCTTAGTTTCTTACTCGCAGGATCCATTACTCTTCCCAAGTTAGCCTTGGCCAGAGTGATGCCGGCCTAACCGTCACCTACTACGGGGCATTGCTTTGGATCAAATTACGCACGGCACACTTGTGCAGCGGATGGCGGGAAAATCGACGTCGGTAACTTAGACAGCTACATTTGTCTACCGGTCTAAAACGCAGATCACACTACGTAACAAGATGAGATACCTATGCGCCGCTCCGGCTGCGCGAGATTCCAAAGACGACGCACACAAACGAGCCGTAGCGAACCGCTCGCCAATGCAACAAATTTGTCATCTCGACCGGAGCGGAAAGATCTGCGGTTTCCTTTCGGTTCTCCCACACCCTCGTCTGTCAGGTTGCGATCCGAGGATTTACTCGTTAAGATTAGATACAGACTTATGAAGCATTACGCCTTGCTGCCTCTCCCCGAAGAAGTGCGTGACTGGTGCTCAACAATTGGTGCGCAGATGATGCACTGGCCCGGTGTCAAGATGAATCACGTATTTGGCACTCGTGCTTTTTATCACCGCAAAGTCATGTTCGCCATGCTTCCCGACAAGCGCAGCTTGCACAGTTCTACCGCGATCTCATTCATAACTCCTCCTCAAGACGAGGCAAACCGGGATGCAAATTGGCAGACATTCGAGCTGACCGACCGCAACCTCGACGCGGCTCTTGTGTCGCTGGAGAAGGCATACAGAGACAGCATGCTGTACTCATCTGTGGATCGTCCAAGCCCCAGAAAGCCGGGGCCCAGAAAGCGAGACGCGCAAGGGAGAATCACCGATTCGGTGGTATCGTTATAACACCATGGGCCACATGTTAGCTCACGGATTGCGTGCAAAGCATCTTGGAAATCTCTGGAAGAAGTTCGGCAAGTATTCCCCTCCGCGGACGGCGTCGGAAAATATACGGTCTTCAACATCAAAGGGAACAGCTATCGGCTGATAACAGTGATATTTTATCCGACGACGCTGTTCATTCGAGACGTGCTGACCCATGCCGAATACGACAAAGGAAGGTGGAATAAATGATTGCCCCGACAGTAACGTATGCGAAGCTAGTCGCGAAGACTCCTCCCAAAATTGTTCGCACTGAGGAGCAGAACGAAAACTACATCAAGGTTCTCTTCGATTTGAAGAGCCGCAAAATGACA
>DASRRN010000522.1:0-6782 GCA_035695685.1 Acidobacteriaceae bacterium
GGCTTTTGCAGGAAGGTCTTCGCCCCCGCCTTAAGCACACGATCCCAGTTGCCGACGCGGTCGCGCCCCGACAGGACGATCACCGGGATTGAGGACAATTTCTCGTTTACCTTGAGCCTTTCCAGAACACTGAAGCCGTCACCGGCGGGCAGCCCAAGATCCAGAATCATCAGGTCCGGCACATGTTTCCGCGCTTCGGCGATACTCGCTACCCCGTCTGACGCAGAAATCACATCGTAATGGTTGGCAGTAAGGCGCAGTTGGAGACTTAACCGCATATCGGGGTCGTCATCAACAACAAGAATTTTCTTTCTAAGCATGACTGGACTCTCTCTTAACTTTATTTCGTTAATGTGGGAGATGGAAATTGTGTGAAATGGCAAGGGTCATAGCTCCCCGGCGTCCCTCACAGGACGTCGAACCAGTTGATGGCCATGACCACCGGAACGGCTTTCGCGGGCGTGCTGTTGTAATTGCCGGCGAAAGGACCAATCGAAGTCGGTATCCGGGTGTCGACAAAGCTGGTCGCCTGGACCCAGACCACACCGTCGACGGAATAGTAGGCGGTGTAGGTGCTACCGGTCCTGCTAAGACGCAGACAAATGGGATTGTGATACTCGTTGAAGCTGGCCTGGTTGAACACCGTGGCCGCAACTCCAGCGCTGACCTTGTGAGCGGTGAGCGAGATATTGGTTCCATCGGTCACCAACGCAAAAGTAATGAAGTCCTTATCATCGACAAGCACCATAAGACCCTGACTTGTATTCGCATCCGCCGCGACGATCGGCGAATCGATCTTGATCGAGATATCGAAGTCCTCATTGCCGATCGGCTGCACCACGCGAACCGCCTGATTCGTAGGAAGCAGCGCGTCATGATTGCTGCCTCCGGGAACCGTCAACGTCAGATGCGCGTTCGCGACCGAGGCTGAGCCCCCATTGGGTGTGACCACTTCCCACAACGGCCCAGGGAAACTGCTTGCCATGGGAGCTCCCGGGTCAGAAACCGGGGCGCCTGCACGGGCGCAGTGCGTGGACAACAACAAGGTGATTGAGGAAACAAGAATGCCCAGACATGCTTTGCGATTTTGATACATCAACCTTGCCTCCGGAAGTTCGACGAGCCGGCGGCGAAGCACAGGAGATAGCTCCGCCATCTGTGCTCACCATCGTTCTTTGGTGGGTGCAGCGGCAATTACCAATGCTGTGCATTACTGGAGTTACGATGCCGGCTAAGACGCACAGAGGCAGCTGGTGATAGACATGAGTGGATTAACTGGAAATGGGCCGCCGATTCGAGCGGCGAGGGATGTTTCGCTTACGCGTGACACTGGAATTTATACATTTCAGGTACGAAGGGTAGGTATTTCAACTGAGTTCGGTTTTGTTGAAAGAGAATTGGGCTTTAGAGCGTGTGTGAGAACTCTGCTCTGAGTCCCGAAGGGACGTCTGAACTTAGCCCACGACAGTCCTGGGTAGATATAAGCAATCCGACCAGTCCCGTAAGGGACGGCTGAACACAGGGGACTAGGTTTCAGCCGTCCCTGGCGGGACTAGTCCAGCTTTTCGGTTAACCCAGGACTCACGTCCTGGGCTAAGTTCAGACGTCCCTACGGGACCCACGGCAGGCCGGGGCAGGCTGAGTTTGGAATTGAAGTTCTCACACGCCCTCTAAAGCCCAGTCAACCGGGGCGCCCCATCCATCACTGCTGCACGTCAAACCAGTTGACTGACATAACCACAGGAACAGCGTTGGCAGGGGTGTCGTTGTGGTTTCCGGCGAAGGGGCCTATCCCGGTCATGATCCGGGTGTCTGTGAAGGTAGCCGCCTGCGTCCAGCTAATTCCGTCGGTCGAGTAAAAAGCTACATAATTACTGTTGTTTCTCGTCAGGCGCAGATACATTGGATTCTGATATTGACTTAGGTCGCTATCCTGCAGCACCGTAGTTGCGACCCCGCCGGTAACGGTGTGGGCACTGAGGCCGATTTTGCTTCCATCTGTCTCCAGCGCAAAGGTGATAAAGTTCTGGCTGTCGGATTGCACCATGAGCCCCTGGCTGGTGTTCGCATCCCCAGCAAAGAGTGGCGAATCTATTTTGATGGCCACATCGTAATTCTCATTGCCGATCGCCTGCATCACACGTACAGCCTGGTTAGACGGAAGCAGAGCGTCGTGGTTGCTTCCTCCCGGAACACCAATAAACAGATGTGAGTTCGAGATGGAGGCCGAGCCACCAGCGGGAGACACTATTCCCCAGAAAGGGCCGAGAAACGCATCTGGCAGTGCCTTCCCGGGAGCGGCCGGTGCTGGACCGGCAATCGGAATCGGGACGCCACCATCCGGAGCGGCGGCAGGAGCTGAATCGGTAGGAGCGGCAGCAGGGGCTGGCTCGGTAGAAGCAGCGGCCGCAGCGTCGGGAGCGGCCGCAGCGCCGGGAGCAGCCGCAGGGGCGGCCCCGCCGGCAGCGGAAGCAGACTCCTCGGAGACTGCAGCACCGGTTCCCTGGCTTACCCGAACGGCGGTAGGAGCTGCTGCGGGAGAAGCAGAGACAGCAGGCAAGGGGCCGTTGATCGTCACCGTCCAGGGTGAGGATTGGAGCGTTCCGATCGTCGCCTGTACGTTTACCTTTCCCGTCCCCACCGCGGTAACATGGCCACCGGTGCTCACCTTGGCGATTGCATGGTTGCTGGTGTTCCACCCGGTCACTGCGTTCCCTGCCGAATCCGGCAAAAGGCTCACCGACCCATCCGAGTAAACCCCATATGCAGTGAACTGAAGCGTTCCCCCTTTCACCATGGTATTGGCGTTGCCATTGCCGTGCAGATACGCACTTACCAAAGTCTTTCTCACCAACGCTGAGGCGCCGCCGAGCGTTGTGACGCTGCTGGGAACGTAACCGAACGACGGAAACACAATACCCTGATTAGCACCCTGTCCCCATGAGGCGATCGCCTTTACCGCAGTTCCGGCCGGAACCGTAAACGGTCCGGTGTAGACATGTGTGCTGCCCGCTGCACCGCCGGGGGGAAAGATCGCGGGCACGCTGCCGTCGGTAGTGTAGAAGAAAGTGAGTCCATGCTTTGTGTCGCTGTCACTGATCGTTATCGTGGACCCCCCGGAACCATTCGCTGCAGAAATGACGGGGGGCGCGATCGCGATGGTCGTGCTGGTCTGAACCACCGTGTTAGAACTTAAGACCAGTCCCGCATTCGACTTGGTAGCACTACCCTCATAGTTCACCGCCTTGGTAAGATCGCTTGCTGTACCATGCCATGCGTCGGTGCCAGAGAGGTAATTGCCGCTGATCGTGGCGCTTGTAAACGACCCTCCCACCATGATCCCCCAACCAGTACACCACTGGCCGGCGCCGCACGTCTCCGGTCCATTCCCGCCTTGATACAGGCTATTCGTGGCTATACTGCCCGCACCACCTAGCTCCAAACCAATGCCATAGTGAGCCCCAGTGCCGGTTTCCCCTGTGATCGGGACATTGCCGATATATACGTTGTCGTCAGCTATGTGGGTTGGAGAGATCGACGGGGTCCACTCTGGTATCGATAATTCGAACGTGCCGTTGTTTGGATTGTTGGGCTGGTAAAAAGCATTGTGGCTATACACGCCTACGCCGTTTGTATCCTGCTGTGACTCAATCATGATCCGGGAGTTGCCCTGCAGATTGTTATTTTCAACATCCGCGTTCAGGCTTGTCTGTTGCAGTGCGCTGCTCTCTTCGACTAATTTAAGCCCCTCTTCCACCAGGTTCACCGTATTGTTACTCCAAACCAGGTGATTGTTGAATGCCATCACCAGGGTCGCAGCGCAATACCCGCCCGAGTCGACATTGCCATTACCGCCGCCTTCCGCATTGATCCGGAGGCAATTGTTGTAGAAGACATTCCATACGATGGTTATGTAGGATTCACCCGTGGAAGGATCAGGACCTAAGTTTTGATAACCATCAAGATAAATTGCCTCTCGCGACTGGCCGCCACCCACCGGAGGATCATTCAAAGTGAAATAGTTGTACTGGATGACAATTCCCGAGGCGGGATGGGCAATGTAAATGCCTCCTTGCGTACCGGAGAAACATAGATACTGAATCGTGCATCCCTGGCCCCCGGTGAACGAGGTACCGTTGCTGTTCACCTCCAGGGCGTAGTTAGTTGTCACTACATTCGTCAGGACCGCAACCGGCCGGTTGGCCTGGGTGACCACACCCACATTGGGCCCGGTGTAAACCGTGCCATTGGAACATGGCAGCCTCACCGTGGACGACAGGCTATAAGAACCCGCGGAAAACATGACGATATTGCCCGCTCCTGAGCCGGCGGTGTTGACAATTTCCTGAATGGTGGCTGCGCTGGCGCCGGCACTAACCGTATAAGTCGTGGCCTGCGCCGGTATGCCCATGCTCAAAACAGCGAGCACCCATATCCTTTTCATTGAGCCTCCACAAAATGTTCCTATCTGACGCATGTGTATTGGAGGGTCACTCAAAGCTGAGCGCACCGAGCAAACGCCGCCCTTTACAGTCATCTCGTCTATCAGACGAGTTGTGCGCAGAATTACAATCTAAAGCCAATGTCGTATGCGGCAATGCCCGCCGCAATGACCTTTGATGTGCATTACCGATGTAACGTAATCATCAGCGCACGAAGATTTAAGTACTGCAACTTATCCGACGAATGATAAGGCGAAGTTATTTTTCTAGATACGATATCTGTTGCGGCAACGGCCGGATACTGCATGTTACCTCCAATCCTGATCAGAATAATGTGAGAAATAGTTAATCTCGAGCTCAATTCTTGTTTAGGGTCGAGCATTAGGCTACGCCTTAGCAATCCTCAGCTATGCCTAGACCTTGGGTCGCGCTCGGTGGCTTGATTCCGTCGTTGCTGAATCGCCGCGCCTTTCTTCGCCGCGCGGCCTCGTCCTCCCTGTTTGCCTTGTTGCCCCGGCGCCTGAGATCCCAGCGCGCGGAGAGGACCGCCATCCTCTACGTTACGGATGCCGTCGAAAAGCATACGGCCCGTCCTCCCCTGTTTTGGACCAGGCCTACAGCCCCGGTGCCTGGGGCCTCTATTCAGATCGACAGCACACGGCAGTATCAGCCCATCCTCGGCTTTGGGGCGGCGTTCACCGAAGCCGCCTGCTTCCTCTTGAGCGGCATGCCGGCAGCCGCCCGCCGTGCTGTCCTGACGGAGATGTATTCGCCCCAGCAGATGAACCTGAGCATGGGCCGCTGTTGCGTCGGCGCGAGTGACTACGCCCGCAGCGTCTACTGCTATGACGATGTGGCTGGCGACATGAACCTGGACCACTTCAGCCTTAAGCATGATGAGGCGTATATCCTGCCCATACTGCGCGAGATCCGGGGGATCAACCCCAATCTTTTTCTTATGGCTAGCCCCTGGAGCCCTCCGGGGTGGATGAAGACCTATGGAACAACCTTTGGCGGACGAACGAAAGAAAACTATCTCGACCCCTACACCCATGCGCTGTGGGACTTTTGTAACGGATCCATGTTGGGCGGCTGGATGTCAGAGGAATTTCTCGATGTCTATTCCCGCTACCTGGAGAAATTTCTACAAGGCTATGCCGACGCCGGGGTGCCGATCCACGCGATCGCCTCTCAGAATGAGGTCGAGGCCAGTCAGGATGGACGCATGCCGGCCTGTCGCTGGCCCGCTGAGCTGGAAGCAGCGTTTGTCCGCGATCACCTGGGCCCACGGCTGCGAGCGAATCACCATCAAACCCAGATCTGGTTGCTCGATCACAACTACAACCTGTATCAGCGAGTGGCCTGGCAACTTGAGGATAAGCAATTGGCCAGCTATTCGGACGGTGTAGCGTGGCATGGGTACGTGGGCACACCGGACCAAATGAGCATTCTGCACCAGAAGCACCCCGAAATCCCCTTCTACTGGACCGAAGGGGGCGGCTTTATCGACGATCCGGAGTACACCAGGGATTGGGCGAAGTGGGGCGGAATCCTGACCGATGCCCTCGAGAACTGGTGCCGCTGCGCGATTACGTGGAACCTGATGCTCGATTCCCACGGCAAACCGAACCTGGGACCCTACACTTGCGGTGGTTTGGTAACACTCCGGGAGGACGGCAGCCTTTTGAAAAGTGGTCAATGCCACGCGCTCCGTCATTTTTCGCAACACTTGCAGCGGGATAGCATTCGCATCGGCAGTTGGAGCGATGCACCCGGCCTGCGCCACTTAGCCGTGCAAAACCCCGACGGCGGTTTTGCTTTGGTGATCACCAATCCAGGAGAGGGCAAGGATTTTCGCATCGTCCATGCGGGGCAGCAGATCTCTGTCTCTCTACCACGTAATGCAATCGCCACAGTTGCATGGTGAGGCACTCGCGCGCGCTCGGTTATCGTCGACAGCCTGGCCCAGGTCAGCCTGATACAGCTCAGCCTGATACAGCGATCCGCAGCTTCGATCGCCAGGCCCCCAGGCTGTTCTTCGCAGGGGGAAGGGTGATCCGATCGATCGCAGAGGCAGTAAGAGGTTGGCTCTACCTGTTGGCCTTTATCACCGGCGGCAATTACGTGCGTAAGGCTAGACTGAAACGGCTGGGCAGGGGAGTGAAGATTTCTCCAACGGCTTTCTTCAAGTACCCGGAGATGATCGAGATTGGTGACCATTCCTTTATCAATCATCTTTGTTCCGTATGGGCCTCTCCCGCGGGCCCAATCACTATCGGGAACAACGTGCTTCTCGGCCCTTGCGTCTCGATTTTCTCTTCCAATCACGGCATAGCCCGT
>DASRRN010000523.1:0-4199 GCA_035695685.1 Acidobacteriaceae bacterium
TTGTCAGATGGTGGTCTACGGAATCAGTGACGACTTCACGAATGCGATAGACGCCTGGCTTCAGTTCAAGCTTTGCGGTGGCGTTGACTCCGTCCTTGAAAAGGCCCGGCAAGTCTCCATCGAGAAGGCTTAAATGAGCAATCCTTCGCTGCGCCATAACCAACTCGTCATTCTGATCGAAAACAGCAAACACGAATGTCACCGTATTGAGGTTGTGATTGCCTTCTTTCTGAAAATGAAGCGGCTTGGCGTCAAGGTGCGTGAAGATGGAAAGCTCGCGCATGCCGCCCGGCGCTTCTGAAAGCTTCCCGCCTAACCCCACCTGGAACTGTTGCGAGTCCGTTTTTGCAAACATCGCTTCCCGAATCTGCTCCTGGGATTGGACCTCAATTTCAGAAGCTGCCTGCCGCTTGGCCTCCGCTTCCGCCTCCGCTTCGTTCTTGGGCGCATAATACCCGCGGCGGGCCTGCACATTAAAGCCCTTCTTGTTTTCCGCCAGCTTTACCTTCAAAGCATGGAAACCGCCATCTAGCTTTAGCCCGGTTGGCGCGAAACCCAGCAGGTAATACACCGGCGAACCCGCCAATGCTCCAAAACCTGCTTTCAGGTCGTTGTTGTTGTGAAAGAATTCGCCCCCGGTGCTTTGCGCAACATCCGAGAGCACGCTGGTGGCGACGAGTTCACGCTGCGTATCCAGACGTTCGCCGGTACCCGGGTGCCCAAAGATGTATTGCTGGGAGGCGTCTCCCGACACCATCAATGCCAGACCCAGCGGATCCAGCGAACTGATCACCACCTGTGACCGCAGGGCGTGGTCAATGAGCCGATCCAAAGAAAATTGTTCGCTTTCCGACAGGAAGCCGGGCGACACCAAAATCAGCGTGCGCCGTCCGGGCATTTGCGAGAGGTAATCAACCACCCGCTCAAGTTCTAATAAATTGGATCGCGCCTGTATATCCGCCTGGAACACGATGTTTCGCGCCATCGATCGAATGATATTCGCAAGTTGGCTGTCTTCGAGCGGCGATGAAGAGCTTGCTCCTTGTTGTGGGATATCAGCGTCGGACGCCTGGCCGCCACCACCCATATTCTGCATGTGGCAGCGTGTAACCGCCTCCTCAAGCGCCTTCTGCCAGGCATCGGAGTAGGCAGGGTTCTCCTGTTCGGTGATTTGCAGCGCCTGGTAATCGGAGAGATCGGGGCAATCATGGAACCGCATCGTGGACCGTCCGCTGGTTCGCAACTTGGCCAGGGCGCCGTGAATCTGCTTCGCATCGGTGGTGAAGTCAGACAGCATTTTTGCCGAATTGAAGATGGCGACCCTGTCCTTCGGTTGGAGACTCGCGGCGAGAAAGCGATCGGCGGCGTCGCGCACGTAAATCATGTCGGCATCCGGGGTATCCAGGTCGTCAAAATATAAAGCCAGAAAGTTATCTGGCGCGGCGGGCGCGGGCGATTGGCCCGCTCGCCCCGTGATCTGAGCGGAGGTCGTGGTCGATGGCGACGGCGATGCCGTCTCCACGTCGAACTGCGTGATCGACTGTTCTTTTCCCCGGTCGAAAACCTGGAAATCTTCTTTCTGTAAGCCTGCTACCGGCTTTCCTTCCGCGTCGCGCACCACCACCCGCATCATCACCAGGTTGCTGCTTACCTTTAGCTGGAATGGAAGTTTCTTCTCCGCAGGAGCGGCAGAGGTCTTATCTGTGTTTTGACTGAAAGCCGGCGGCGAGCCAATGAAGAAGCCGGCAGCCGGCAGCATCAGCATGCGCGCAAACAGTAACACCCGAAGAACTCGCAGGTTCGCTCGCATACAACCACGTCCCAAGCACCGATGATTCTTGTCAGGGGTGAGTCGTTCTTATTTTAGCCTCTGGAGCAAGTGCGAGTAGATGACTTTGCGCCTTGGCAAGCGGTACACTCGGCAATTCTTGGTTTTTCCCGTTAAGGTGGTACCCATGAGCTTCCCGCCACAGCAGAAATGAATCGAAAAACATACGCGTCGACGAGGCTTTCGCTGTGCGCGAGCAGCATGCTGCGAATTGCCTGCCTCGTCGCCGTCCTAATATCCCTTTTGCGCGCACATGCACAAACAGACTGGCCAGACGTCGGTCACGATCAGCAAGCGCAGAGATATTCCCCGCTCAAGCAGGTCGATGTGCACAATGTTGCCAGGCTCGCGCCCGCCTGGACGTTCCGGCTAAAAGACCAGGGGCATGCGAACGGCAGCAGGACCATTGAGTCCGTACCTCTGGTGGTGAAGGGCCGCATGTATGTATCGTGGCCCTTCTGTCACACCGCCGCTCTGGACCCCGAGACAGGCCGGCAGTTTTGGCAGTACACCGCGTCGAACTGTCCGTATCGAGGCCCCGGGTTGTCATCCATGCGCAGCATGGCCTACTGGCCCGGTGGCCACGCGCGTGCAGCACGGGTCTTGTTCGGTACCGAAGAAGGGGAACTCTACGCTCTGGATGCAAGAACAGGTGTTCCGGTCGAGGAATTCGGCACACATGGCATCGTCAACCTGAAAACGGCCGCGGTGATGAAGAGTTATCCCCGCATGCACTACGGCCTCACCTCGGCACCGCTGGTCTACCAGGATTTGGTGATTACGGGCAGTCACATTGACGACGAGACCGGCCGCCTGGGTCCTGCCGGCGATGTGCGCGCCTGGGATGTCCGCACCGGCAAGCTGGTGTGGACCTTTCATACAGTTCCGCGTCCGGGTGAGAAGGGACACGAGACCTGGGCCGGTGACTCGTGGAAAGACGTTGGGGGAGGAAACGTCTGGTCGTTCTTTACCGTCGACACGCGGCGCGGAATTCTCTACATGCCCGTAGGCTCGGTCAACAATGACCACTATGGTGTGGATCGTCCAGGCGCCAATCTATTTGCAAATTCGCTCGTCGCTGTCGACATAAAGACCGGAAAGCTAAACTGGTATTTCCAGGCCATTCACCATGATCTTTGGGATTACGACATGCCCGCCTCACCGATGCTCTTTGATGTTGTGCAGCAGGGTGAGAAGATTCCCGCGATCGCGGTCATCACCAAGAATCCTCTTCTGTTTATTCTCAATCGCGTAACCGGGAAGCCAATTTACGGTGTCGAAGAACGCCCGGTGCCCGCAGGAAATGCGCCCGGCGAATGGTATTCGCCCACCCAGCCGTTTCCCCTTAAGCCTCCGCCTCTATCTCGACTAAGCTTTACTGAAAATGACTTTGCCAGGATCACCCCGGCGCATGAGGCAGCCTGCCGCGAGTGGTACGCAAAATTCCTCGAGCGCGGTGGTGTACCCAACAAAGGCCCCTATACGCCATCATCTGCCAATGGGACTCTGCAATTTCCCGATCATTGGGGCGGAGCCTGGATGTGGGGCGGCGCGTTCGATCCCGCGCTCGGCTATTACATCATCAACACCACGGATTCCGGTGCGCTGCACTTTATCCAGGAGAAGCTTGATCCGAAGCCTGCACCTTCCTATGCGGATCCGGACCATCAATCGCCGATCCTTTACAGCACGAAGCCGAACGCGGCCCAATCGGCAATGTCATTTGCAGCATTCTCGTTCTCGGCCGATGGTTGGCCCTGCTGGGCGCCTCCGTGGGGGCGGCTGACGGCTGTGGATGTGAATACCGGCGACATCGCCTGGCAGATACCGTACGGCACCATGAGTGGAATTCCGCAGGGCATGAAGACCGGAGCGCCAAGCTCTCGTGGAGGTCCCACCACAACTGCAGGTGGTCTTACCTTCATGACTGGCACGCTGGATCAATATGTGCGCGCTTTGGAAACGAAAACCGGGAAAGAACTGTGGTCCTTCAGGCTGGGCCAGGCGGCATTGGCGGTTCCGATCGTATACGCCGGCAAAAATGGAAAAGAATATGTTGCGCTGGCAGCGGGTGAAAATCTTATCGCGTTCGCCTTGGATGGCCAGGCTACCATTCCGAACACAACACAGTTACAGACACCGTTGCCCGAGGGCTCGGGTAAGGACCTGGTGCAGAGAGTCTGTAACAGCTGCCACTCTGTAGATCTAGTTGGAACCCATCGCCAGACGCGAGACGAATGGACCGGGACGGTGCAGAGAATGGCCCAGCACGGCGCCTCAGGAACCGATGAACAGTTCCGTTCGATCGTCGATTACTTAACAAAGAACTTCGGCCGTAACCCGGAGCCCAAAGAGTAGAAGCGAAAGCTGA
>DASRRN010000524.1:0-29415 GCA_035695685.1 Acidobacteriaceae bacterium
CTGTTCAAGATCATGCGGATACTGAGGGACACAGGATACGAGGGCGGCATCTTACCGGACCACATGCCTTCCCATCCGGGCGATCCGGGAAAACTGCAGGCCTATGCGTTTGGATATGGCTATATCCACGCTCTCATCAACGGAGTGAATTCAGAAGTGTCGTAGTCAGCCGCATTCACATCGTCAACACAACGCGAAACTCTGCGTTGCCGCTCATCATGTTGCCGCTCATCATGCGGGCAGCCGAACTTATTGGCGAATTGTATTCCGAGGTGGCCGAGTCCACCGATCCCTTGCACCGCGACCAGGTCGCCTGGCAGTGCGCCCGCGTGCCGCAGGGCGTTGTAGGTGTTACTTCCAGCGCATACCAGCGGCGCCGCCTCGATATCGCTAAGACCGTCCGGAATCGAAACTATAATTTGGCCAAGCTGGCCACAAATTATGCTGCCGAAGAGTTAATTAGGGATTCAACGTATTCAGAAACCCTGTCTATACCTCAATGGCTGCTTTGGCCTTCGTTATCCCATCATCTTAATAGATGAGCTTCAGGGAAAACTGAATTTGCCGAGAGGTCCCAGCCGTTTTGCTGATCACTCCAAACCCCGAGCCTCTGATCGTGTTCGCCGGCAGGCCCATGTTCACCACGTTGAACACATTGAAGAACTCCCCGCGGAACTGAAGGTCGGCTTATGGCAGTGCATCCGACATACCTGCTCTTCTGCGGCAGCTAGAGTAGTGCGTCACTGATTTAATCGATTATGTTTCAGCCGCACGAGCGAGAGAGCTCGGCTAAAGGCCGCTGGGATTGCCGGCGCTAAAGCGCATGAATCGGAGCGCAGACTTTCCGGAGCGCTCCTTCCCCCGCATAAATGCGGGGGCCTGGAGTTTCTACATTTCAGAGAGGGCGGATGGATCCAGAATCTACGGAATGCGCGAGTTTTCTGGAGTCACCGCCCTGATACAAAGCCAAAAACTCTGAACCTTGGTTCTCAATCTGGAGCGCCTTGGCACATCAGGGCGACGTTTACACGGCTTCGTTTGCGACAGTTCCTCATGTTGTGCGCGTCCTCGCTACTGCCCCAACCGCAGCATCTTCGTCTATTTCCAGTTTTCGGCATGGGTCGAGATATGCAGACAGCGGCACAAGGCTTTCGAGCCTTCCCAAGGTCGTCCTGCTTGTGCCGCAGGCAGTAGGAATTCGATTTGTTATTTGTCTGCCAGTTCTTTCATCTTCTCGGGATCAGGCGGCCCTGATATTGCAAGCAGCCCCATGTGCTCAAAGAACTTCTCGATGCAGGATGTGTAATTTACGCCGGGAGCGGCGGAACATTTTTTCCGAGACAAGCAGAATTTACATAGAAAAAGAGTGATGGCGCCGGCTTCAGCATTTATTTTGGGATTTGCTGAAAAGAAGGCTTTTTCTGCCCTAAGAGTTGTGTATGATCCCGTTTAGAAAAAGTGTTACGAGTTCTGCCGGAAAGTTTCAGTCGAGAATGAGTGAGATCTGTTCAGCGGACATCCACAGCCATGTGGAAAGCCGCAGCCGCAACACCCTTCCTCGCACTTGAAGAGAGACTTCAGCCGGGTCTAGTTGAGAGTAATTCGTTCGATAGCCGCTGAAGACTTACGAGAGCTTGTCGAGTCCTTGTCAGGCGCACGGTGTCTTGTCACTCAGGCCAGCCCACAAATACAGGCGTGCTCCGTTGACTGCACCCACGAACGTACTGGGCGCAGCCCAAGCACGTCTACGCAAGCACCCCGGTATGCACGCGCTAGAAAAACCCATTAGAGGCAGATTTAATGAAGAGCTTTCCCCTCCTGTCATTTGTCCTTTTGACATTTGCGGCCCCTGCGTTCGCAAATGTCGCAGTCAGCAGCCCAGCAAACGGTGAGACGGTCGGCTCGCCCACGCAGTACGTGGCCACCGCAACCACAACCACATGTTCAACTGGAGTAGCTTCCATGGGCGTCTACGTAAACAATCAACTGGTTTATGTAGCCAAGGGAGCGAATCTGAACACCCCAATCGATCTGAGCGCGGGAGCGCAGCACACCGTTGTGCAGGAGTGGGACAACTGTGGCGGCGCCTCTTACACCGCAGTTAATGTCAACGTCGAGGGTAGTGGGACGGTACTGTCGAACTTGCAGGCGTCCGGTGGATGGAGGGGTTGGGGCGAACTGCTTCCAGCTTATGACATTTGTACCGGTTCATGTCCAGGAGTCACCTGGTCAATGATCCAGGCGGTGAAATCACCCTCCTTGAGTGGAAATGCGACCCAGTTTAACATCGGCGGAACCAGGCCTTATTCTGATGTTCTGTGGTCCAATCCGATCATTGGACAAAACTCAACCCAAAACCTGCCTGACTCTGACCACACGCTCCTGCCGACCCTACATAACTTCACCTACGATGCCTACGTATATGTGACCAATGCTTCCGTCACTCAGGTGTTGGAGTTTGACATCAACATGTACCTGGATGGAGCCGGAATGACATTTGGCAACCAATGCAGAATTTCGGGTGGAAACCAGTGGGACATCTGGGACAACGCATCTGCGCAGTGGGTTCCTACTGGTGTTGCATGTAACCCGATAAACAATGGCTGGAATCATGTTACGATTCAAGTGCAACGGCAACCGGACAATTCACTTCTGTATCAGTCGATAACGCTGAACGGTGCGACGTCTAACATAGACAAGCTCTCCGCGCCGATATCCGTTCCTCAGGACTGGTGGGGCATTACCGTCAACTACCAGATGGACGGAAACTACCAGCAAGCAGCGAATACCACTTTTCTGGATAACTTCAGGTTCACTTATAATTAGCAACTCGGTCTGTCTCAACGTTTCACGAGGACTCGCAAGATTCAGGTTGGTGCGGGAAACCAATCAAAATGTAGCTGGACGAGTGCTCTGCTCGCCCAGCTACACGGCTATCTCACCATCATTTCTGCTGCCGAGCGTTTGCGCTTGCTCACTTCGAGAGTTCTCAAAGAACAGCAACTTTAGCGCATGTTTCAGTACCTGCCGTTCAACATCCCGGAATGGCATCGGAGGTATGATCGTCATCCCACCCACTAAATCGCTTAGAGCCAGGTATGACGCACGGCTCGTATGCAGAAACCTCAGAGGGTATTCTGGCTTTCGTGCGAAGGCCTGAATTGGATCCGCATCGAGCAAATAGCGGATATCCGGCCCGGGAACGAACTTCATAATCATCCGAACGTATGCGCGGGCAGCTGGATTCTGCAAGGCCAGGTTAGCCAGCTCGTCATAAATGTAACGGTCACAGATGATAATGTGGGCATGAGAACGTAGCGCTCTCCTGATCACGAAACGGAGCGAGACTGCGTCCAGGAAATATAGGCCCAGCCTTACCCAGGTCATCCACCACGAACGAACGTTCTTGTCTCGCCGGCTGATCGGCGCAGCCGGAGTTCCAACACCTTTGTCTCCTCTAAACAAGGTGTGTCCGGTCACTTCACGCATGCGAGTTAGCCTGGCGACGTCTTCCCAGAAATTAATCAACAGAACCCGTAGACCGGCCTCTTCTATCCGGGCACGAAGAGATTCGATTTGAGTACTTTTACCTGCGCCATCAATCCCAGAAAAACTGACAAACCTGGTGCGCCATTTCTCAGGATTTGGTGACATCGTTCTGCTCCCACTATTCTTTCTCAGTTTGGGCGGCTGGGACTTGCTTTGGAGAGTGCTATGACTGTACCAATGGCAGCCGCACCCCCTACTAGAAGACCCACTCTGATCAGGATCGAACGGGTCCGCCTCTGTTTCGCCGGCGCAATGACTGCTCCAGCAGGCCTGGATGCTGCCACTCCCAGCGGCTTCTCGTATGGCGCGACAGCAGTCCCCACGGGCTCCGGGCTGCCGCTTTGCTGTTGTTCGGCGGCCGCTTGCGGCGAGTGTTGATTGGGTTTGCCCGCCGGCGAGGCCGCATCACCGGGCGTGGTTGGGGTTGTTTCTGCAGCCGGCCTGTTGGGGGCGGTCTCCGGCTGAGCCTGTTGGGAAGACACGCCTTCCCGCTGGCCGGTCAGCGCCTGCCGCGGCTGCGCTACCAGTGGGATAGCCAGGAACATCACCAGGCTACGAAGGATCTGTCGCTGTAGCCAATATGCCGATATTGCCATTTGTTCCCCCCGATTCTCCCGCTGTTTTGCCTACGGCCGAATGAGACCACCCCAAAGTGTTCGAGCTGCTGTCCACTTCATAAAGAGAGCTCACAGTGACAGCCTGCGCCGAGACCTGGGCCGCTGCCCCGATCTGACAAAAACTGTTCACCGCATCAGGAGCCGTGCCATAGATTTCAAAAACACGGCTGACTCCAGTGTGCTTCAGGATCGCCGTTGCCGGGAGAGGCATGGCTGCGAGTTTGAGGTCACCGTTTCGTTTGATGGTTTCTTCCAGCCAACATAGGAGCACATATACAAGACAGGGATTCATTTGGCGCATTTGAGAACAGTCGAGCACGATACGCGGGCGGTCAATACTCATGCAGCCCTCTATCTCGCGAAGAAATGCGCGCGCTTGTTTCATGGTTGATATTTCCGGCAGCTGCTCCACCACCACAATATGGTTCTGAATTGTCATATCTCCACATCCCCGCCATGAGTTTTGTGTACCGTTCTGGTTGCGGTAACGAGTAATGATTGAACTCGTTCTATGAGTCAACCGCCCTTATGCAGGGTATTGCCTATCCCGAGCGGTTCTCAACTGTCGTTCTTAGTTCACTCGGACTTTGTAAAAACCGCGCAAGTTCAACTTTGGGACGACATACGACGTCTTTCAAAGTGTTCCTCCCATAGCGGAAAAGAGTTGTGAGATTCGTGTTATACCAACAGCACTCGGTCATCCTGGGCGTTAGCCCGGCCAGGAAACGAAGCCTATGGACCTTGCTTGGGGTTGCCAGCATCGCTGCCACCAGCCGATGATTCCCATCCAGGACGGTGAGAGGTTCGTTCTCAGTCGTACCGATGAGAAGCACAGGGCCTGATGCGACGTTATCTCGCAGGAGTCGATCGCGTATCTCGTCAATCTTGGTGAGGAATCGAGTGTCGAGGCTATTTCGACGCCTACTCATGCACTCGGCTACAGTGGTAATGGAGAAATTGCCCTGTGCGACTTTCCGCCACTGGGCCCGGGGAAAGACCCTGATCTGGCTAAGGTCTTCTTCTTTCACCTCGAATTCATACCATTCCGTTTGAGCGGGAAGCTCGTTCCACAATGCGCGGTGCCGAATGAAAAGCAGAGCGCGCCGCTTCTCGTTTTCGGCGGGATCCCCCAGGTTGGGGCTGACTACGATTTCGTGCAGCGCATTCTGGTAGTTGCGAAAGGCGGGGTTATTGAAATCAGTTTTGAGAAATTCCGCAATCACCTCGTTTTCCGAGACGTGCCGCATCAGTCGCGTTGGTCGGAACCCTCCAATCTGCTCTGCCTTTTGTGAGCTGGTTAGTGAGTCAACGAGGAAGGGGACTGCCACAAAAATGAAGAGAGCGAGCATCAGCACGAGTTGTACAAGGATGACCTGCCGCAAGGAGGAGTGGAATCGACAAATTCCTGCAATGACAACACCGCTGAATGCCAATTGCACCCAGCTGGTGTTGGCGATCTTGTATGCCATTTCGTAACTAATGATCACTGCGCTGAGCGAATAGATGACCGTGGTGATGGCGTACAGCGATAATAAATAGGGTAGGCCATACGCTCCGTCTATTTGAAATTTGGCTCCAAAGAAGGCTGTCCAAATTGCCGCGGGCGCGAAGCGCAGACCGATAGCGATGACCAGGCCGATCGCCAACACCAGCAACAGGGACGTTGCGACGACTCTGAGATCTTTCTTGTCTTTGTCGCGGGTTCCCGCCACGAGCGGGAACATGCTATTGACAACTGCTGAGGAGAAGGCGAAAACCACTCGACCAACCATGGCCACGGCTGCATAGAGCCCTGCCGGCTGGGGAAGAAAGAAATGCTTCACCAGCACGATGTCACAGTTGTTAATGAGAACCTGTCCGGAGAAAAAGATGATCGCTTGCGACGTCTCACGCATGGCGTAGGGTAGACGCACTGGGTTCGGCACCCTGGACGCCATTCCCGGCACAATAGCGAAATAGGCCATCGCAACCGCAGCAGAATTGGCCGCGATCACCCCCTGGACGCCGAAGCCCAGCAGAACCAGAAGCAGGGAACCACCGAGCCGAACCGCTCCCTCCAGTACGAGACTGGTGGCGAGACGACGGAAGCCATATGCGCCTTGAAGGTAGCCCCGCCGGCTCCCGAGCGGAACGTAGAACGCAGCTCCAATGGAGAGCAGCACAACGAGTATCGGACCAGGGAGATTCAGATAATCGGCAATTGCTCTCTGAAACAGGAGTAATACGAGTGCAACCAGGATGCCGCAGATCCATGCGCCGCGATGGAGGCCTCGATAGGCAGCGAGCTTTCCCTCCGGAGACCTCTGTTGGGCCACGACTTTCGCGGAAATGATCTGAAAGGAAAGTGTTACCGCCGATATCAAGGTGAGCAGGGTGTAGACAGCAGTGGCGTGTCCGAACCCCTTCGGACCGAGAAATCGAGCGACCGCGACGTTATAGGCGAGGTTGATTGCCGTCGCGAACCCCGAGCCGGAGAGCAATACAAAGCTCCCGGAGACAATCTGGGCGGGCAGCGGTTTCGAGTTCTGGGCGGAAGTAATCAACACACTCGTGAGCCTCCAGCGACCAAGGGCAATCGGGCGACGTCTGCTGTGCAAAACACAGCGCGGGTTGCGATGAAAGGCTCAGTGGGTGCCGTTCAGTCCCAGCATTAATGCGATGCTAAAAACGCACTTTGCGGCTGCTCGGCACCCAGCGGGTGATGCGGTTTATTGCGCCACGCGCTGACAACCCAGGACCATATCGAGGGCTTCTAACAGATACCTGTATGTTGCGGGCTATAAGCGCTGCTCTACTCTTGCTTCTCGTTATGCCCCACGGGTGCCCTGGTCCAGAATCGTCGCTACCGGTTCGCCTGAAATACAAGGCCACTGGAAAATCCCCCGAAATCCTTGCTATATACGAAGCATGGTTCGGACACCCCAGGCATCTATCGGTCGCTTCTGTCGGCTATTCGTCGCATGATTCGGCAGCGATACGCATGCAGATCAGCCAGGCCAAAGCCAGGGGAATCTCTGGGTTTGTGGTTGATTGGTATGGGGATCGCGAGCCCTTTATCGACAAGAGCTATGCCATTTTGCAAACCATAGCCGCGAAACAGAAATTCCAGGTTGCGATGATGTACGACGAGACCTCAGAAGAAGATGGGGCAACCGACGAAGCCATCGCAGACTTCACGATGTTCCATGAGACTTACCTCACACCGAACGCGCCGGGGCATGAGGCCTATCTTACCTACGACGGGCGTCCGATTATCTTCGTCTTCCCGACGAGGGGACACACCGACTGGGCTCGGGTAAGGGCTGTCGTCGACAAGTGGGATCATCCACCTCTGCTTATCGATGAGAATTTGCCTGGCCAATATGCGGATGCGATTGATGGCTTTTACCCCTGGATAGAGGGGTGGTCGGCGGATGGCACCAACTGGGGAGAGCAATATTTGAGCCAGTTCTATCAGACTATGGCGTCGAAATATCCCGATAAGCTTATCGTTGGCGGAGCTTGGTCCAGTTTTGACGACAGCAAGGCGTCGTGGGGTCTCAACCGGCGCATATCCGCCCGCTGCGGCCAAACGTTCCAGGACACGTTCAACTTCTGGCGGAAGTATTTTCCTGCCGATCAACCGATCCCTTTTGTATTGATTGAAACCTGGAACGATTATGAGGAGGGTTCGGCCGTTGAACACGGCATTCCTACCTGCGGAAACCCGCCGCCCCAACAGCAATCTCTGAGCAAAGTAGCCTCTGAGTAAAGAGAAAAGGCCGGGTACGATCCGGGAGGGTTTACCAGGAAAGTGTTTACCGATCCGAAGTGATCCGTCATTCGAGCTCTGCCTGGAAGACCCGGACTCTCCATCGCACTTCAGCGGGGGACATGACCACGACGTAGCGCGCGCGTACCCGTTGCGTGACTAGAATCTTGTCGTGCTCAATAACCTGCTGATCGTATTCGACTTTGTCTATCAACTGAATGGATAGTCCTTCCGGTGAGTAAGAAACGACTTGTAGATCGTGCGCAAGATCCTGATAGCGGGTATGGATTCCGAGGGCGTCCTGCTGGTGCATCGTATCCGTGAGTTTGTCGAGTGCGGTTCCCACGAAGTTTTGATCGAGCAGGCCGGGTCGATTTTGCTCAAGCGCAGCTCTCAAGCTTTGCCAGGACTGGAGATAATCGCGAATGGCTGCTGTTTCGGTCTGCTTCTGGAGCGGCTGGGTCCGTTGTGAGTCCGATGTTTGCACGCGCACCGTCGGCTGCTCTCCCATTAGGGCGAATGGAGTAGCGAGGGTGAAAATGACCAGCAGGAGCTTTGTCATAGTCATCTTTCCCAATGGATCTCATTTCCCAACACGACCCCGCTGGCCACCGAGATTCTTGCTCCGCTGTGGGCAGGCATTTCCACCTGGGCGATTCCGTGTTTGAGGGGAACGTCTACCGTGGATTGAGTGCCAGCGTAGTTTTCGGTAAAAGTGACGATCGTTCCATCGGGCACGGCGTTGCCCCTACAGTCGCGCACCGGGTCTGTTTCCAGCTCAAGGTGCTGATCCACCGGCCGCGCTCTCATCCGCAACCCGCACGGGTCGCCGGGAACCTGTTCTACGACGCGGGTGCTGGAAACTCCATCCACGCGAGCCCCAAACTTGTCGGCGCCCTCTTTTGCCGTCGAGTCCATCTCCGTCCAGGCGGCGCCATACTGAGTGACCACGGTGCGTTGTTGCATGGTGCCCGATGGGTTTGAAAGTTCGAAGGATACGGATGTGGGCGCGGTGATGAGATTGCGATAGGCATCGAAGACGTACACGGAGCCGCTGATGCCATTATGCAGACTGACAGGAAGGCGGGAAGGTTTGGCCAGGAAACTCAGGTACGCAGGTTGGCCTGCAGGTACAACGTCGAAGGATCCACTTTCTGTAGAAGACCCCGCGACCAGAACGGCGAGGTAGTGACCAGCATTGTAGAGAGAACCGGCAGGAAACGACGTCCTCTCTCCCAGCTGTACTTCGCGCCTGAGCACTTGTCCGAGCCCGACGATGTACAGCACGGCTTTTCCGCTGCCAGTGCTCTGAATCGAGAACCCATTACCGGCTTCTATGGTTTTGGGCAAACTCATGCTCCCACTTTGCGCGCTAGCAAGCTGCGCTGTGGCGATAGCCAGGCTGACCAGCAGGAATAAGGATCCCGGTCTCACTGTGAGCCACCGACGCTGTAGGTGGCTACAATCGCCCGCTCGCTGCTGATTCTTCTTGCAAGGTCCTCAGGAATGTGGATATCAAACGGAACCGGGGTCTGAGGCAGGAGCGCGCGATCGATGTAACGGTCAGCCACCCACACCACCTGGCCCGACTTGTCATAGAACGTTCCAAGAACATGGGCGATATTCACCACCTGGCCGCTTTGGTTAACGAGTTGGGCGGTCATCGAGGCTCCCGGCGCCGGATTCAGGCGCTGATCCTGGATTTCGATCACGGGATCGGCCGAGGCCGGGACCAGGGCAGACAGAGGTTTCATACGGATGCTGCCGACGTCGGACAATGTTGCGTCAGGAAAGTTTATGAGGAAGGGTGTGACTTGCTTGGGCAGTAAAACGTGCGAGATCTTGTCGAAGCTATCTTCGCTTGCGATCGGAGCTCCCTTTTTTGACTGCAGGGTTGCCCTGACAGACACGTAGGCGGGCACCACATCTTCGTTGAGAAGCTCGCCTAGTATGACCACACCTTCGGCTCGCTGTACGGGGTGCATGTCTACGATGCGTATGTGGGGCGCTTCCACGTCCTGAGCCCCCCAGCCATCGCCCGGTCCAGGGTAAATTACATCCCAGCGGAGGTAATTCACGGCAACCACCTGAGGCGGCACAGCGGGTTCTTTGACAAGAGGCCAATCCACCTTCCATCGATCTCCGTTCTTGACCACCGTGAGGTCGCGGGTAGTCACGAAGGAGCCGACCACAGTAGACCAGTGCAACCGCAGCTGAATCTCCGCTTCCTGGTCAGAGGCATGAAGCGGCAGTATTTCAAAGCTCTCCAGGGTTGCGTACGTGCGAAGGCTCGGGTGGTATCCGGTCAAGTCGTGCACAAATTCGTCTTGGGTGAATTTTGCCTTATTGTCGAGACTGGCATAAGCGTCTCCCCAAGCCTGCAGCCGAATCTCATTAGCCAACGTCTCAACCGCGACTTCCGGGGTAGACGACGAACGCAGCAGACTTTCACCGCCGGCATACGCCACTGCGGAGGGAACGGGCCAGAGAGTTCCTATCACGACCAATGCCACGGTTGCGGCGGCGATCAGAGCAGCGATAAGACGTCCGTTACTCATCAGACCATACTCCCGGCTTCGACATCATGGGTGGCGAGGGACTCGTCCCTCCTGTGATCCTGAGACATTTCCTGTGGAAGCAGGACAAGCAGTATCGCCAAAATACTGCTTCCGAAGGGCAAAGTCCCCCACAAAATGCCTTGCCAGTGAGGAGGCATTTGTGGCGCGTTGAGCGGCGTAGCCGGCGGCACCCCCTCTTTGCTCCACACGGTGATGGTTTTGTTATTGAGGTCGTCCACTCGGCGCCAGCCGGCAAATTTCAACAGCGGATCGTAATATGGATCGCGGACCATCACCCATTTCAGACCGTAGCGGTCTGCGTGTTGCAGGATTGCGCGCAGTGCGTCGAGGCCTGGCTTGCCGTAATATTTTGAGTTGGTGAGGGGGCCCGCACCATATCGAGTGAGCTCCGGCAGCATGCGTCCGGAGTTCCATTCGCCGTCCACACTGCTTGCGTCGGTCTCCATGGCAAGCCTGGCAATCTTGTTACCGAAACCCAGGGTGACGTAGCGGTATTGGTCGTGCCCGTCACGATTGAGCCACGCGGCGACGGAATCCGTCTTGAAGTCAGAGGCGTCGGCTGGGTGATAGGTCACCCAGGCAACCGCCAGTGCGCAGCTGAAAGCTGCCGCCACGCTTAGACCGATGACTGCGCGTATTTGGAAGCGGTCGATAAGCTCAGCGGCGAGAAGGCCGACAAAGGGTAGGGTGAGCAAAGTGGCCCAGTAGCTGAAGCGCTCCATGGTCAGGACCTCGAAAGCGCGCCCCAGGACCAGGTGGCCTACGGGAGTCGTCCCGCCCAGCCCGAGCAGAAATGCTATCCAGAATCCCAGAAGCAACGGACGGAGGCGAACGGACTGCGAACCCCGAAGCACGATGAACGGAAGAGCAAGTATCAGGGCCCCGTACGGGATGACGAAGTAGTTTAAGCCCCTTTCAGGGCTCAGAATGTAATTTGCCCGGCTCGGATGAGGAATGGGAGTCTGCGTAACCGGGTAATGAATCAATGCGATCCAAAACGGAAGGAGCACGATAGCAATGGCCGCTCCGACCACCAGTGTGATGGCGACCGTGCGAACGACAAAAGGCCGCACCGCACTTCGCTCGCCGTCCTGACGGTCCAGGATCACCAGCGCGAGGACAGGTACAGCGAACAAAAGCGATCCGAAAAGCAGGGTTGCATGGTGAGCAGAAGCTGCCGCGGTGAAGAGTACGCTCGCTTTGAGAAAAGATCGCCACTTACCGTACCGCACCCAGTCATATAGATAGGGCAGCGCGTTCAAATAAATGGGCGCCGCAAACGTGGTGCCCAATTGCCCGGCGGAATAAACCAGGAAGCTTTCTGAGCCGAGGAAAATGCTCGCCAGCGCCGCGAACGATGCGGCACGCGGGTTGACCCAAAGTAAGGAGAAGCGATAGATCCCCAGAGCTAGGAGCAAGATGGCAACAAGCTGTACCGCCATATAAGCCATGTCTAACCCGGTGATTCGAGATATTACTGCCACCCACTGCTGCGGCAGCGGGGGGTATGTGGTTTGGGAAAAGCCCGCATACCACTTTGCATTCCATGGGTTAAACCAGTGGTGAAGGTAATGAGAAGCGAAGAAAATATGAAAGTTGGTGTCGTACGATTGCAGCGGTAACTTCATGAGAAGAAGCGGCAGATGAACCACGAAGGCTGACAAGAGAATAAGGCTCACGGCAACAGGCGGGGCTGAAGGTGTAACTAACTCGGGTTTTTTCACGATAAACTCTCGCAGCTTTAGATTCGAAACCAGCAGGACTCGTTGCCCGCCGCGCCCGGCAACCTGGACCCCATTGAAATCTTTAGCCGCCAGGCGCCCAGCTAGCCAACGCTACCGGCATTCTCAGAATCCAAGTAGCTCACATGTTGTTCTTACCTTGGTGATCCGTGGGCGCTACACCTGTTAGCTTCAAGCTCGTATGTCTGTACATTCTCGCCGCAGTCTGCTGCTCTGTTGAAGCACAAATCTACAAGGTAGGAACGGATGCATCTGCGAAGCCTCAGACGCAATCCGGCCAAGCGGAGACGCAGAGCCAACCCTTAGGTTGGGGATCGAATATTCAAACCGCACGCCTGGCGCGCGCGGCACAATTGGCGCTGCAGCGCGGCGAATATGCGGTTGCTGTTGACTATGCGCAACGCGCTGCTCAAGCTGACTCGACTGACCCTCAGGTATGGTTCTTGCTTGGCTATGCAGCTCGGTTGGATGGGAAGTTCCAACTCTCGGAATCGGCCTACGATCGAGGCCTTCGCCTGAGCCCGTCCGCATTGGACGGGCTTTCTGGTCTTGCCCAGACCTACAGTGCAGCGGGCCGAATCGAGGACGCCCAGCATCTGCTGATACAGGTACTTTCATCCGATTCAAGACGGCGCAATGACGCGGTGCTGCTCGGAGATCTCTATTTGCGATCCGGAGACTTCACCAACGCGATCGTGTGGCTACGCCGAGCGGAATCACTGCAGGCCGATGCGCGTTCGGAGCTGCTTCTGGCCCTTTCGTACCAGCACCTGAAGCAGATGGATCTGGCGAGCCACTATCTCGATCTGGCTAAGCGCCGCGCCCCCGACAACCCCGACGTTCTGCGATCCCTGGCGGGATATTACCGGGAGAACGGAAAGTATCCAGACGCAATCGCCGCACTCAAGTCGATCCGGAATCCCAAACCTGACGTACTGGCTGAGCTGGCGTACACCTGCCAGCTCGATGGCGAGCTGGAAGAGTCTGCCAGGCTATACGCGCAGGCCGCCAACGAAATGCCGCGCGACCTCGGTTTGCAGCTGTCTGCAGCGCAAGCGGCGGTTGCTGCCGGTTCCATAGCGGATGCTCATCCGTTTCTTCAGCGTGCGACAGGACTCGATCCCGATTACTACCGGTTGCACGCAATTCAAGGAGACATTGCGCGGCTCCAGGAACATGATCGAGAAGCAGTTCAGGAATACAGTGCAGCCCTGGCGCACTTACCTGAAAGTCCGGTTGAGGGGCCGTTGTATGGCATTCAGCTCCACATGGACTTGATGGAGCTCGATCACAGCCTGCGCGATCAAGGGGCAGCGCGCGAACAGCTCGGGATCGCGCAAACACAGATCGGCGCATTGAACGTGCAAGGGCCGGGCAGAACCCAGTTTCTGCGGTTACGAGCTTTAATCAAACTGAATGGCGGTGAACTCGACGGCGCGTTGAGCGACATGAAGGAAGCACTGGCGACGAGTCCACGCGACCCTAATAGTCTGCAGCTCGATGGAGATCTGCTAATGAAGCTGGGGCGAACCGAGGATGCGATTGCGGTGTACAAGAAGGTTCTCGCAATTGATCCACATAATCGATTTGCGCTCACCTCACTCGGATACGCCTCACGTGCGAGCGGGCGCGACCAGGATGCGGAGAAATATTTTGAACTGCTGGCGAAAGCCTACCCGTCGTTATACGTACCGGATCTCGCTTTGGGAGATCTCTACACCGCTCATCGCGAGTTCAAAAGAGCAGAGGACCACTACAGCAGGGGCTATGCGTTAGCTCCGCGGAATGCCTTGATCGTTGCCGGAGGTATGAATGCCGCAATTGAGGCGCATGACCTCGAACTCGCCGGCACCTGGCTAAGCCGAGCCACGCGGGAAATGCAGCAGGAACCTCAAGTGCTTCTTGAAAAGGAAAGATACCTGAGTTTCAAGGGTGAGTATCAGCAATCCGCCGATGTGGGCAGAGAAGTGGTCAAGATGCTGCCCGGCGACAGGGACGCGGTGGTTTATCTTGGATACGATTTGCTCCATCTCGACAGGTACAACGAGCTACTGGAGCTGACGTCTCAGTTCGACCCCGCCTTTCCGCACGAACCCGATATTCCGCTCCTGACCGGTTACGTGCACAAACATAACGGACAGCGCGAGGAGGCGCTGCAGGACTTTACTCGAGTGCTGGACCGCGATCCCAACGTGGTAACGGCATACGTGAACCGCGGATACATTTTGAACGACCTACATCGGTCTAAGGCGGCGGCGGCCGACTTTGAATCCGCCCTCAAGCGGGAACCCAAGGACGGCGAAGCCCACCTGGGGCTTGCCTATGCAGACCTCGACCTGCATAGGCCGCGGGCAGCCCTGCGGCAATCTCAATTGGCAGAGCAGCAGACGGGCGATTCCAAGGTGTTACACATGATTCGCGCGACGGCTTACGGACGAGAGGGCTTGCTGACGAAGGCCGCCAGTGAATATGAGGCGGCTTTGCGGTTCACTCCCAACGATGGAACGCTTCACTTCGGGCTGGGGAATACGCTTTTTGCCCAGCGGCGTTACCGCCTGGCGGTGGACGAGCTGCAGATAGCGGAGAAGCTTTCCCCCGACGATGCGGCTGTTTATGCACTCCTCGCGCGCTCCTACGCACGCCTGGAGAATCGGGATCTGGCCCTGCGATATGTTCAGCTGGCAGAGCGCCACGCCCGGGATACCCCGGTTTCCGCAGACGGGCCAAAGTCAGGAGATAGTGAAGTCTTTGTGGCGACCGGAGAGGCTCTCAGTGCACTGGGAGATCAGAAAGCCGCCATGGAGCGCTTTCAAAAGGCGCTCACGACTCCCAACAGCAATCGTGTCGATGTACGGCTTGCCATCGCTCAACTCATGGCACAACAGGAGCACTCCAAGGATGCGGAGCGACAGATCGGGTTGGCCCTGATGGAGGCGCAGGTGGGACAAACGGTGCCGCCGACAGGAGATCAATACATTGCCGCGGCGGACGTACTCCGGCAGACACATGAGTACCAACTATCGCAGACGTACCTTGAACATGCTAAGGCGGCTGGTGCATCGGACATAGCTGTACGGGTGGGCTTGGCGAACAACTACCTGGCGCTGGGCGATACCACGAGGGCAGGCGCCCAGCTGTCGGCAGTCAGCCAGGTGGCGGACAGCGAACTCAATTACCAATATTTGCTCGCCGAGGCCAACGTCTATCGACAGGAGCACCACGGGACACAAGCGTTGACGGCCTTTGCGCAGGCTGCCAGTGCAGCAGGGGAAGACCAGACAGCCGAGCAGGATCTTCTTCAGGCCGGAGCCGATGAGGGCTACAGAATCAATCCCACGGTGAGCTTACTGTCTGATTTCTCGGTGCAACCGATTCTCGAAGATTCGACCGTGTACGTTCTTGACTCCAAACTTGACGCCACGGTTCCGGTGCCGAGTTCGCAGATGGCGCTTCTTCCCCCGCCGCGTTCCTCCCTGGCCGCTCAGTGGACGAACGCCTATCATCTGCATCTTGGAAATGTGCCGACCCTCGGCGGATTCGTCCAGATACGAAACGCGCGCGGAGATATTTCAGTACCCGCAACCAATTCGATCGTCAACCGCAATACAACTGATTATTCTCTCAACTTCGGAATAGATCCTACGATCCGCCTGGGTACCAACGTATTGACGTTCAACAGCGGCATTCAAGGCACAATACGCCGTGACTCCTTGTCTCCCGTGGCAATGAACCAGAACCTCTTTCGCGTGTTTACGTTTCTTTCGACGAGCGCATTCTTCAATGCCGTGTCTTTCGACGGTTATGTCATTCGCGAGGTTGGTCCCTTCACGGAGAGCAACATCCATTCCCAGGCCCTGGCCGGCGCCATTGACTTCCGTATCGGGGCCCCATGGGGGAAGACCGCTTTGGTGACCGGATGGGGATCGAATGACCAACAGTTTTCGCCCGTCGCAACCGAGAACTACTACACAGCTTCCTACATCGGCCTCACCCATCGTTTCTCAGAGCGCTTGACCATTGAAGCGGTCGCGGAAGACCTTCGAGCATGGAGAACCGTAGGAGCACGTTCGGGAATTGCGCAAGTTCTGCGCCCGGCTGGAACCATTGATTTCTCCCCAGCGCGTCATTGGAATTTCCAGGCATCGACTGCTTATTCCAGTACCAGAGGATTCCACGTCTACGACGCTATCCAGAACGGGTTTTCCATCTCGTATGCAGCGCCCCTTCACCGCACCTTCAACGACGAGCTAGGAGAGGTTCACTTGCAATATCCGATTCGCTTTTCGGCAGGGCTCCAACAGGAAACCTTCTTCAACTTCACGCGTGGGCAGAACGAGCAGATCAGACCTTACGTGAGCATCACTTTATTTTGAGGCGCCGATGAAAATCTGCTTAGTAGCGACTTTTCCTCCTAGCGGACGCCAGCTGAACGAGTACGCATTTCACCTGGCACGAGAACTGCAGCGCAATGCTGACGTGGATTTGACCGTTCTTGCCGATGAACTGACCGATTATGAATTTGCCACCGACGCAAGCGGCAATCCCTTGAGCGCTCAGCAACAGTCAGAGTTGCCTGGCTTTAAAGTGATCCGCTGCTGGAGGTTTGGCAGCTTGACCACTCCGGTGCGTCTCTTGCAATCGATTCGTAGATTGAACCCCGACGTAGTGTGGTTCAATCTTGTCTTCTCAAGTTTTGCGACACCCAAGAATCCGTTTGCCGCATTCGCCGGCCTCTCTGCGCCCGCACTTACGCGCGCCTCAGGCTTTTATACGCATATCACACTGCACCACATCATTGAACATGTCGATTTTTCCGCCGCCGGCGTCCGACGCGAACGCATATTACGCATGGGCTCCGACGTTGCCACCAGGGCTTTATTGAAGGCAGATTCAGTATCGGTTCTGCTTTCGCGTTACCGTCGAACGTTGATGACGAAGTACTCGGCTCAGAACGTCCTGCTGACAACGCACGGTACCTTCGCCTCCATTCCCAGCCCACCGGACTTTACCAAGCGCGGGAATCCAGATTGCCGTATTCTCGCGATCGGACACTGGGGAACCTACAAACGGCTGGAGACGTTGATGGAAGCCTTTGCTTCGATACTGAAAAAGGTTCCGAATGCCAGACTGATCATCGCCGGCGCCAATCACCACACGAAAGCAGGTTATTGGGAATCGATTCGGGAGGCACAGTCGGCAGATCTGCCGATCGAATTCCGCGGATATGTTCCTGAAGAGGATATTCCCGAACTATTCCGGACTACTTCGATCGTAGTGATGCCATATGATTCAGCAACTGGATCGAGTGGACCAGCCCATCAAGCGTGCGAGTACGGAGTGCCGATCGTGTGCGCCGACATACCCGAGTTCCGGGAAATGGCAGTGGATGAAGGTATGGCCGCCCGTTTCTACAAAATAGGCGATGCAGCCGATCTGACTGAGCAACTCGTGACCATTCTGCAGTCTCCGGCCTTGCAAATGCAGATGGCGGAGCAAAACTATGCTGCGGGCGTCCAGATGACCATGGCCAGCGTTGTGGGCAATTATCTTCGCTGGTTTGAAATTAACAAATGTAAACGAGCATTGCAGACGGCCGGTGTTCCTGGATTGCGGCGCCGTCGTTCGCTGAGTTCCTTGAGCAATCGACAGGGGCTGCTCAACTGGATGTTTCCGTCAGATTTTTCAGGCGCCGCCAGCAACAGCGCGGTGATTCATGACGGCCTCGAACAGTTTGGAAACGATCTTCAATCTGCTGATTTCGTGGACCGTCTTGATTGGCAAAACTCCATTGCTTCCGAGGGGAAGGCAGATGGTGAAAGCTATCGGTGAGCTCGATACTCGGGGGTGAATGCAAAGTCAGTGGGGGAACTTTTGTTGAAACCAGTGTCGGCATTCCAAAGGGGCGAACGACGAATGGTCGAAAGCTACTTCTGATTGCGCGACGCCGGGATCCATGAGATGGGAAGGATAAGGCCGTGTTGAGCGTAAAGGTTGCCTGGTTTTTCTACCGCCTTCGTAAACCGTTGGCGTCGGCGTCCGGTCTTTTGCTGTCTCTGCTATTCACCGGCTGTGGCGCTACCTTCACCAAAGCTCCCGCAAGTACGAGTACGACTGCGGCTCCCACGGTCAATGTTGCTGCCAACCCGAGTTCGATCGCGTCGGGCAATTCATCCACAATGACGGTAGCCGCGACAAATGCCACGCAGGTGACGTTAACCGGGACGGATGGCAGCTCATATACACTGCAGGCGAATGGTGGCACCCAATCCGTCAGCCCAGCCGCAACGACGGCTTACACCGCAACCGCAGCAGGAGCCGGAGGAAAGACCTCGGCCACGGCCACGGTAACGGTGGTGCCAGCTGCCGCCCCGACAGTCAGCATCGCGGCAAGCCCCACGTCCATTAGTTCCGGAAGCTCATCCACATTGACCGTTATGGCGGCGAACGCCACCCAGGTGACTGTGACCGGGACGGACGGCAGCACGTATAACTTGCAGCCAAGCGGCGGAACACAATCTGTTAAGCCGAGCGCAACTACGACATACACGGCAACCGCAGCAGGAGCTGGAGGAAAGACTTCGGCCACTGCTGTCGTAACGGTCGTACCGGCCGCCGCGCCGACGGTCAGCATCACGGCAGCTCCCACGTCCATCACTTCGGGAAATTCGTCCACCCTGACGACGACCGCGACCAATGCCGCGCAGGTGACGGTAACGGGGACGGACGGCAGCACATATAACTTGCAGCCGAGCGGAGGAACGCAATCCGTCAAACCCAGTGCAACAACAACCTACACCGCTGCGGCCAGTGGTGTAGGAGGAACCGCCTCGGCCAGCGTGACCGTAACGGTGGCGGCGACAGGAGGTCTTCAATCCATCGACCACGTCATTTTCATGATGCAGGAGAATCATTCCTTCGACAATTACTTCGGCATGCTGAATCCATACCGCACAACCAATGGCTTGAACATCGGCGATGATGGCAAGACCTATAATGTGGACGGCATTGATGACAAACTGACCAAGATCAGCAACACGGACGATGAAGGCACATCCTACCCACTCTTCAAATTTACCAGCAGCTGCATCGACGATGAGAGTTCAGACTGGCTGGCAAGCTTCGGAGATGTAAATACCTACAATTTTCTTGCTAACCGTCCGATTCAGATGAGCGGTTTTGTCCACAACGCTGAGGGCTATGCAAAGAGCTGTGCCGTGCCAGGCGCGGGGGGCAGTTGTGCCGGCACTTTCACCGATCTAACTGGCCGGCGTTCCATGGGTTACTACGATCAGGACTTTCTTAACTACTACTACTACATGGCATCTCAGTTCGCGCTTTCTGATCGTTGGTTCTCCCCGGTAGCGGCCAAGAGCGTTGCCAATCGCATCGCAACCTTCACCGGAGGCACCACCCAGGGATTGGTCAAGGATCCGGGGAATGAGGACCATCTTTCCCAGCTCAACATAGCAAATATATTCCAGGAGCTCGATCAAGCGAACGTTTCGTGGAAGATTTACTATACTGCTACCGACGGCCTTTGCCTCGCCGACGATGACTGCTCTTCTTCGGCAAACGGAAATTTTCCGGCAACTAATTTTTCCTCTCTGTCCTATTCTTACCAGTATTTGTATGAGAACCCTTCCGGCGCTGCCTGTACTGCGCCTACGCAGCCGTCCAGCGTTATTGGCGATCCATCGAACTCGTTCTGCATCGATCCGAACCACATAGCGCCACTGTCCGCTTATTTCACTGATCTAAAGAACGGCGCACTTCCCAGTTTTGCGTTCATTGAGGCAGGTTACGGCAACAATGACGAACATCCGGGTTCGGGTCAGTCGATTCTGGTCGGGCAGGCGCAGGTGGCAAGCATCGTGAACGCCTTCATGACCAGCCCGGAATGGAAAGATTCAGTTTTCTTTCTCAGCTACGACGAAGGTGGAGGCCCCTACGATCACGTCCCGCCGGTACCTAATCACTCAAATGACAATACCGACCCTTCGCTGGGAACTATCCCCGATATCTCAACCATCGCGGTGAACCCCGACAGTTACGGCCCGTGCGTGCCCCCTGGTGGAACGCCCACGCTTCATTGCGACCTGACAATGAGCGACCCGGGCGCAAATCCGGGCGATGCCCCGGCCGTAAACGGCTTTGCCGCTCAGCTTGGGTTCCGGGTGCCGAACATGATCATCTCGCCATTTTCGCGGAAGCATTATGTCTCGCACACCCCGATGGATCACACGGCGGTGATCAAGTTTGTGGAGAATCGATTTATCGGCCCATCCGCGCACCTTACTTCTCGCGATGCCGCACAGCCTGACTTGTTAGAGCTCTTCGATTTCACAAACGTCCCTTGGGCTACTCCACCAACCCCACCGGTTCCGGTCTCAGCACAGTCGCTGGGTTACGATCCATGCCAGCCCAATAACTTCGCGCCTTGAGCATCGCCGCTCCCGTATAGGACCGGGGCGCACAAGACGTTTGTGCGAGGTGGAATAGGCGCTTTCAGTCCTGACGCCTATCGTGCTTTGTTTCGAATGGCCTATCGGCTGATAGCCCTTGCCGTATAGCGGGCGCCGTCAAACTGTGCAGTCACTGTGATGTGCTCTCCCTGATGGAGATCTCGGCTCAACGGGATACTGGCTGGATGAAAAAATATCTGGTAGCTCTTATCAGTCCGGGGATCAACCAGGGCCAATTGCCCGGCGTGCAAGTCGAGGAAAGAAACGTCTCCGCTGAAAACAAATGTGGATCCAGGGGTGGCAAGGATCGCGATCTGGCTGGCAACACCTCGACCCTGATGTTGGGACTCGAACTTGACCGAGACGAGAGCCCCCGCTACCAGATCTGACGAGCCGGGGCGGGGGGAAGCGGAACCCTGCTGCTCACGCAAAACGGGTGTGCCTGCGGGTACGAGTAGTTTGACCGGTTCACGAGAAAGGCCGCCGCTGATCGTCAATTCACGAGTGCCGGGATCAAAATGCAGCACCTGACCCTGGCACTCACCCTCGGGTGGATGGGACAGCATACGGACGCTGACAGCGAAAATGTCTGTTCCATCCAGCACTGTTTCGACTGAGGCACGTTCATCGGGGTGCAGATCGCCCGGAGCCATCTTAATTCCGTCACGATAGAGTTCGGTGCGTGCGTCAAACAATATCTTCATGGGCCGGCCTCCGAAGACCGCGAGCGTAATTTGATCACGCACGAAGTCAACACTGCGAATCTCGCCGCCTATGACCGTGGCTTTTCCGGAGGGAGCGGGCGGTAATGCGGGCAGACCATCTTGCGCGGCGTTGTCGGTTGTCGAATCGGACTGCACAGCGGCCGATTGTTGTGGCTTGGCGTCCGCAGTTGCCGATTGCGCAAGGGTCAGGCTGCCGAAAACAGCGATTGCGAGAAGAGGACCCATTCCCCACACCTTCTTACTCAACAATTCCAGCACAAATTCGATGATCTGAAGCCAGGATTGGTGGCCTAAGATCTTTGATGCAACGGAATTCCGCGGCCCAGCGCGGCAACAGAGTTTCGTAATTCGCATCCAATAGTTTGTCTCAGCAAATTACTCCCTCTCGCCCCTGGAGGAAGGTAAAGGCCAATGTCTGGTACACGGCAAACATCACTGGTAGTCCTCGCAGTCCTCCTTGGTTCTGCACTATCGGCCACGTGGGCGCGAGACCTCAAAATCACAATCCCCCGGCGGAGCGAATTAACACCGGTGCAGCGCCTGAATCGCGAAGGGGTCGATGCGATCGGGAAACACCAGTACGAGAAAGCCGAGGCGATCTTCTACAAGGCATACCTTTACGACCCCACCGATCCTTTTACTTTGAACAACCTGGGTTATATTTCGGAAATCCAGGGAGACCTGAATCGTGCGCTGAAGTTTTATGCCCTGGCATCAGAGCAGGGCGGCGATGCATTGATCGATCTCAGCAATGAAAAGCAGTTGAAGGGAAAGCCCCTGGGGTACGCTCTCAACAGTTTGACCTTGAAAGACGCCCCCATGCATGTGAATCGGATGAATGTTGAGGCGATCGAGCTTTTGTCGCAGGGGCGGAATCTCGAGGCGGATGTTCTTCTTCGCCACGCCCTGGCCCTACAGCCGGCCAATCCCTTCACGCTGAATAATCTGGGTCTTGCTAAAGAAGCAACGGGAGACTTCGACGGCGCTTTGAAATATTACGACGGTGCGGCTGGTTTGCACTCCTCAGAACCGATTGTGGTTACCCTGAAGCGTTCATCGCGGGGAAAGCCCGTAAGTGAGGCGGCTGCGGAGAGCGCCCGGCAGCTGAGGAAGCGTTTACAGAATGTAAGCAGTGCAGAGGAACGTGCGACCCTGCTGACCTTCCGTGGAGTCTCTGAGGTCAATCGAAACGATTGGGGGCAGGCCAAGCAAGACTTCCTTCAGGCCTACTCGCTCAATCCGAACAGCGCGTTTTCGCTTAACAACCTGGGTTACGTGGCAGAAAAGGATGGCGACCTGGAGACGGCTCAGTTCTATTATGCCAAGGCCCGGAAGGCAGAAGACGCGAAAGCTCGTGTCGGCATGGCGACCCAGCGTTCGGCCGAAGGGCAGCAACTGCTCGCGGTGGCCGCGGATAGCGGCCGCAACGTCGACGGGAGAATCGATCAGTACACGCAATCTCAACGTCAACAAACAGGACCGATCGAGCTGATTCCCCGAGGGGATAACACCCCGGCAGAGCCCAGTGCACCGCCCAATAATCCTTCACCCAAGGATTCCCCGGCTCCTGTTCCGCAATCTCCTCAATAGAACGAGAGAATTCTGGCCCCATATGTCTAAGTCATTCACGCCCAACACTGCGAATGATGGAATGATGATTCTTTCTCGCCTGCTTTTGTCAGCAGGCGATGGGGAAAGATCTCGTTTGCCGCTCTCTACAGACGCGAATAGTGGAATCACAGGGATCACCTGGAATAAATTTAAAGAATTACTCGCTTTGGCAAACACGAACCATGTGATTGTCCGTGGCCTCGAAGTCTTTCTGAAGATCATGCTGGATGCACGGAATGAGGTTCGCGCGGATTGGGCTGCGACTGCCCTTGCAGCTGAGCGCCGGCGTATCGATAACGCGATATTGTTCTTGCACGCTATCTGCACGGTGTTCACAGAGGAGGGGCGTGATGCTACCGTAATCAAATCGCTTGATCACTGGCCCGATCTTGGCAGTGACCTCGATTTATACACGAACGCGGACTCGGAAGAGATTTGCACTTTGATGAAGCGGCACTTCCAGGCGCAAATTGCGCCGCGCAGTTGGGGAGATCGCCTGGCGCGCAAATGGAACTTCCTGATACCTGGGCTTCCGGAGCCAGTCGAGATTCATATGGGCCGATTGGGCCAGACGGGGGAGCAAGTTGCCATAGCCTCCTGGCTGTCTGCTCGTGCTCGGCCGGCTATGATTGGCGGCCAAACATTCCGAGTGCCCGCCGTCTCGGATCGCCTGATGATTTCCACCCTCCAGCGCATGTACCGTCACTTCTACTTCCGCTTGTGCGACATTGTCGATACGGCCACCCTGGCGGCCTCGAGATCTATCAATTACGATGAGCTGCGATCTTCGGCGAGGACGGCAGGCATCTGGGAAGGCGTGGCAACCTATCTGGTGATTGTTTCGGATTATTTGAAACAGTACCGAGGCTCAGGACTGGATCTTCCCCAATTGGTTAGAGCCGGAGCGCGATTTGGCGGCGGTGAAGTCTATTTCGGACGAGGTTTCCTGCGTGTCCCGATCATGCCGCAATCCGCAGGACTTTACCGTTCACAACTTACCGGTTTGCTGCGCAGACGGGAGCTGTATAACAGCGCGAGGCTTGGGTTATTGCCATGGCTCGCCACGGCGGCTGTAGTAGGACAAAAAATTACGGGAAGCGACAAAGGTATCTGGTAGTTGGGAATGAACACCAAACCCGGGCGCGTAATTGGCAGGTGACTGACGCCCTGTCACTTAGCCACTGCAACGGTTGGGTTCTGCGCCACCTTGGGATAGTAACCTTTGCGCGTCCTCACGGTGAGTTTGCCATGATTCGGTGCTGTGGCCTCGACGCTTATGGTACGGTACCCTCCGAGATTGGGTGATTTGGTCGAATGATAGCCGATGCTGTACTGGTTGCGGATGTCCTGAGCGACTTCCCTGGCGATCTCGTCCACATCCTCCAAAGACCTGGGGAAATACGCAACGCCGCCGGTCTCCTGAGATAGGGTCTGCAGTGCCTTTGTCGCTGTCTGCGATTCTTCCTTATCGTCCCCGAAAAGCAGTCCGATGGAATACACCACCGGACCACCCAGGTTCTGCACGCGTTGGATGGCTTGTTCGAGACTCACTCGCGACGCATTGTCCGCTCCATCCGTAATAATGAGCACTGCCTCCTTCGGCTGCTTTGCGTGATTTGCCAGTTCTGTCGCCGAAGCCACGACGGCGTCATACAAGGCGGTAGTGCTCCTGGAGTCGAAATGCGACAGCCCCCGCTCCAGCGCCGCGATGTTTGAGGTGAAGTTTTGATCGAGGTAAGCCTTGTCGGAAAAATTCACGACAAACGCCGCATCCTCCGGATTTGAGGCCCTCACCAGATCTAACGCGGCCGCGTTCACTGCCGCGCGTTTGTCGCGCATGGAACCGGAGTTATCGACCAGGATGCCCATCGATACGGGAAGGTCCTGGTGCTGAAACGAGTCGACCGCCTGCGGAACGCCATCCTCCCATAAGCGGAAATTGCCCCGCTTCAGGTCCAGGACTAACCGTCCTTTTTCGTCTAAGACCGTGCAGTTAAGAAGAACTTCGTTTACGTCCTGGTGCAGGGTATATATACCGCCCTCGCCTTTCTGAAGTTCGCCAGGCTTGCCACTATTCGTTAGTGACTGGCCGCTCACCGGCGCATTCACTTCAGGATCGGGCGAGGAAACCGGATCGCGGTCTACAGCGAGATTCGGCTGAACCTCCGGTTGCACCGGGTTATTCGCTGCCGCGGGGATTGCAGGCTGACTTTGCGAAGATGCTGTCGGCTGCATCTGGGCAGCCAAGGTCCATCCCTGGCACCAAGGCATAACCAGGACCACCGGTAAAATCAACCGGAGGAGCCGCGATCTTAAGCAAACTTTGCATACCATATATAAATTGTCGCGAACCTCAGCAAAGCCCCTGGCCGCCCCTCCGCCTATTGCTCGAACCAGCGAGAGCCTATGCTAAAACAGCCCAATAGGCGGCCGGTAGTCTGGTCATCCAGTGCGAGGCAAACCATCACGGCGCGCCATGGTGTGCGTAACTTGTGGTCGCCTCTTCGACTCTTTGACGAGCACCTCTTGTTCCGGCATTTCCTCGACGAGCACCTCTTGTTCCAGCATTTCCTCGACGAGCACCTCTTGTTCCAGTATTTCTCTCACCACAAATAAAGGACGCTGCTTTATTTCTGTGTAGATGCGGCCGATGTATTCCCCGAGAATGCCAAAACAAAGCATCTCGATGCCGCCTGTAAGAAGAACCGCAAGGATAAGCGTTGCCCAACCCGGCACCCAATGAGGGGTGAAGATGCGTACCACGAGCGAATACAAGATGCCGGCCGCAGCCATCGCCGCCGTGACCATGCCAATGGCCGTAACGAATCGTAGAGGAACGGTGGAAAAGGAGAAAATCCCATCCAGTGCCAGGTTGATCATCTTACCGAACGGGTACTTGGTCGTACCGGCAAAACGGGCGTCGCGGGCGTACTTAAGTCCAAACTGACGGAAGCCAATCCAGCTCGACATGCCGCGCAGCAGCCGATGCCGCTCCGGCATCGCCAGCATTGCATCCACGGCTCGCCGGTCGAGCAGACGAAAATCTCCGGAGTCCAAAGGAATCTCGATATCCGAGAGCTTGTTGATTAACCGGTAGAACATCTGAGCAGTCCACAGTTTGAATCCGCTCTCCCCCGCACGCGTCTCACGAACACCGTATACCACTTCGTAGCCTTCGCGCCATCGGTCGACCATCTTCCAGATGAGTTCCGGTGGATCCTGCAAGTCGGCATCCATGATGACGACGCATTGGCCGTTAGCGGCGGTAAGTCCAGCGGTTACCGCCGCCTGGTGGCCAAAGTTTCGCGACAGCATCACCACCCGCGTTTGCGGATAGCTGCCATAAAGGTATCGCAGGATCTCTTCGGTGTGGTCGCCGGACCCGTCGTTGACATAGATAAGCTCATACTCATCGTCCGGAGTGGCCTCAAATACTCGCACGAGCCGGGAGTGACAATGGAGGAGCACCTCTTCCTCGTTGTAGCAAGGAATGATCACGCTGATGGTGGGACGATAAGATGACATGTCAACCTCAAGGCTTAAATCGCCAAACATCAAGGTCTTGCGATTGTCATTCGAGCCGATGAGCGGCGAACGTCATCCAACAAACGCAGTTCTAAAGTTTGATGCAAGAATCGAGGGTGGCGTCATCGACGCGTTTTTATAGGCAGAAACTTTACGGCGATAGAACACCATCGGCGAGGATAGATCGAGGGCCGCCGACCGGCGTGGACCAAAGCGTTGCAGACAAAGCAGTGGGGTGCCCCGCAGCCCATGAGCATTGCGGAGCCCCGATTTCCTGCTGTGAAGCCTCCCAAGGTACCGGCGACAGAGGGTGCCTGCGTTGCCATCGGATGCTTGGGCAGTAGTTCTGCGGCGAGTAATGCAAATTCTTGTATCACCCGCCTGCTTGTGAGGTGTTACCAGCGATAGATTCTCAAATCATCCAAGTAAACATTGGGGGAGCCGCTCGCACCGACCCCATCCACCTGAAAATTCGTGAGGAGCACGGGCCCCCATCCGAGGGCGAATGCTGAGTTTACCGTGGCATTGATATTCGCCTGCTGGTCGTCAAACCACACGCTGTGATAGGTGACGTTGCCGGAACTATCACGCGAATAGTAGACCTGCACGTGATGCCACATGTTGGCGGCCCAGGCACGCGGGTTGCAATAGGCACCAGAGTGCACCCACTGGTCTACAGGTCTCGTAGGGCTTCCCGCATTCTTTGTGTAATCCCACGTGCTGCTATAGCCGTCGCATTGGAATCCGAAGATCACAGTCTGGCCATTTGACATGGTCTGATTCATGTCCAATTCCAGGTTGCCGATTTGGCTGGAAGAACTGGTAAGGTATATCCACCCGTCGTAAAAGAAATTCGTCGCCGTTTCGTCGTCGCCGAATGTCACGCTGTAACGTTCCCCGCCTGAGTTTGAGAACTTGGTCAGAAACTCGCGCGCGTGACCATTTTGCGACGGTGAACTAACGATGCTCATGCTTCCGCTTGATCCGCCGACACCGCTGTTGCTGTCATAGGCCGCGATCCAGTTATTCAGGCTCTCAATACTGCTGACGTTGGTTGCACCTGGGGGAATAATGGAACTGCTTTCGGAGGAGGTTATGACGGTGACGGAGACATCGCTGACGCAGGCGGCGCCCTGGTTACCCCACGCCTTCACATGCAGCGTGTGGGCCCCGGACCCGGCCGAAACCTGGGCATTGATCGACGTACTGTTCACGATGGTTGTGTCCGTGCTGTTATCGAATGAATATCCCATGGAGGCAACTGGTTGAGACGAGCAGGTTGAGGCGTTGGCAGATAGGGTAAATGGAGAGGAAAGGTCAGCGCCATTGCCAGGGCTGCCGACCGTAACGGTTGCGAATGCAGGTGCGGCCGTAAGGCCGCACAGGAGAGTGAAGGAAAAAGCAAAAGCCTTCTTCATTATTGAATCAGCCTCGGGGGGGTGGAAGCCCGAGCGGGCAGGGCTTCGTTGAGGTCAGTGGGGCTACCTCCGGTGCGCATGTGCGGCGGAGAAGTCGACGACATTCGATTTATTGGGCTTGTCTAGCGAGGACAACGTGCGCCCGTGAGGAACTCGGCAACTTTTTTGCATGCGCCGACGGGTGCGCAGGAGGGCACTCCCCCTGCGCCTTTTAAGAGCACAGCTCAAGATTCAGGACAAAAGGCCGATTGGCAGGGGTACTCCGGGATCGTGCGCGGAGAATCCTGTCTGCTTCAGGCCCTGACCTCAAGCTCACAGGCAAAATAATTTACGAGTTTCTTAGGGGATAATACACATCCGTTCGGTCATGTAAAACCTTATTGCGAAAATTTGTAAAAAAATTGCTAAGGGCAGGCAACCATCTCGACAACCTGTGCAAAAAATTCGCTGTGGGCAGGAAAATATGTCTTAGTCGCTCGTGTGAACTACACGGTGGCTACCATCTATGTTGATGAACATCGCTTCGACCGAGCCGTGCACGTCAGCAGATTGGGCACGAAGGAGCACATTTCTTAAATAAGCTTTACTTACGCAAACCGATGCCGAAAAGAGGTGTGGATCGAGTGACCACATCGCCATTCAACTTTGAAACATGCCTGAAGAACCGATCCAACAGTGCTGGAAGAATCGGGCCACCAGGGTGGTGGCCCTTCCAATTAGCGGTTATTCCAAAAGGTGTACGGGCACTGAAAGGTTCAAGATTGACGGGTTCATCGCTCGACCGCTGAGCGGTGTTTTCGTCACGTCGCTTTCCTGGTGTTCGCCCAGGGTGTCGGTCTCATGCTTGACAAGATTTCGGCGGAGTTCTCCAAGCCCCAGAAGGACCACGCTCTCGAAGAAGATGACCGGGCCAAGTTATCCACTGGATGCACCCGCCATATCGAGCCGCGGTCGCCAGCAGGACGACATGATCATCGCATCGGAGATTGGGTCTTTGGTCTTTCTCCGGGGTTGCCATTCTGCCCTGCCTTGAACCGATAGGGCTTCAATTCTCGGGGTTGCCGCCGCGCGGCGCTTCTCGCAGTTTTCTCGCTGTTCTCAGCGGAAACCACCAGGTCCGGGCCTTCGAATTTTTTCAGGGGACGAGCCGGCTGATCATCCCCGACAATCTTAAATCCGGACTGAAGACGCCCTGCTATTACGAGCCGGAACTGAATCGCACCTATGGCGATCTTGCGATTCATTATGATGCTTTGGCCTTCGTTATCGCCATCATCTTAATAGATGAGCTTCAGGGAAAACTGAATTTGCCGAGAGGTCCCAGCCGTTTTGCTGATCACTCCAAACCCCGAGCCTTTGATCGTGTTCGCCGGCAGGCCCATGTTCACCACGTTGAACACATTGAAGAACTCCCCGCGGAACTGAAGGTCGGCACG
>DASRRN010000525.1:0-2251 GCA_035695685.1 Acidobacteriaceae bacterium
CCCCCTCCGGTACGGGAGGCTGCGGCGCAAGCCTTTCTGAATGAGTGCTTTAAGCCCTCTCCCGAGGGCTAAATTCGTCCATCCATTGAACTTATCGGTAAAGTCGTCTTCCTATTGGACTTAGCAGCGCGTCATTGACCCCGCCGGTGCAGCCAATGCAATGCCCTACTTTCAGGATAGCAATTTGCGGGAGGTGACATGCCAACTTTTGCGGCGAACCGCAAACTGGCTTCCTAAATTGGGATTGCTGGAGCTGAGTCGTGCGGCTTTCGGAATCTTGCAGCCGCCGCGGTGACGCACTAAGCTGCTGCTCAATGTCCTACTTGAGTTGCTTGCTGCCTCGCCGAATTGAGGTCCTCCACCGGTTACGTTTCTCTCTCCCATTGGTCGTCGCCCTCATGACTGCCAGCGCGAACGCGCAGTCCGCTCCGTGCGGTGGTCCGCCTGTGCAGATCGATGAGACAATTGCGAAAATCCACGCCAATGTAAATCACGCGCAGAACCAGGACCTCGAAGAACTGGGCCATGCGCTTCTGCGGGAGATGCGTGCCGGTATGTCGGCAGTGCAGCCCGTGCAATTGCAGGCAACTGTAGACCTGCAGGGTAAGACGACAGCGGTGACACCAGTGAGCGGTTTGGCCGAGCTCAGCAAAATGTATGTGGATCGCTTCGGCCGCATCTCCTATGTGCCGTTCCAGGAGGATGGCCATCCGGTGTGCGGGCAATTCATGGTGTATGTTGAGCCCTGGTTGAAACCGGAAACGGGGCCTGAATTCAAAGACAAAGAGAAGTTTCACTCCTTGCTCCAGAAATGTACCGACTTGTCCCACTCGGGTGCTGTCTCTACAGAACTGATATCCGCATGCCAGCAGGCAGCCGATACCGCAGGCCCGCTGCCTGTTTCTTACTTTGGAAAAGACATGCGGCTGGCCTATGTAATGACCGCAACCGCCCTGATGCGCGACAAACGAGCGAAGGAGGCTCTGCCCTATGCAGAGGAGGCGGTGAAGACCGCCGATCTTGGCTGGGATGATGTCTCAGGCAAAGCCGCGGCATACGGCGTGCGCGGACAGGCACGTGCGATGACGGGCGACCTGCACGGATCCGACCAGGATTTAAGCCGGGCTGAAGATCTGGAGTGGTCCACCTTCGAGGTCCCACGCAAACCGGAACAGAAAGCCTTCGACACGCATGCGTTGAAATCGATGCTGGGTTTTCATGCGGAGATATTGACGGCAATGGGACGGAAACCGGACGCCGAAAAGCTGCGCGACGAAGCCCGGAAGCTGTAGCGAGGATGATCCGGCCGTCCTTTTGCCAGCCCGCCTTACGTCTCCGATAGCATGGACGTCATGAGGATTTTCCTTTTCGTTCTTGTGGCTACGATCCTTGAATCGACCGGGGATGCGGTCATACGGGTCGCGCTCCACCGTGCTGCTTCTCCGGCCCGGGTGGGGTTGTTCGTTATGGGCGGAATCCTGCTTACGCTGTACGGCACGTCGCTCAACCTGGCGCCGGTGGAGTTTGCGGCGGTCACAGGGATGTATGTTGCCACGCTGTTTATCGTGTTTCAGATCACCAACTACATCTTCTTCCGCACCGCGCCGACGCCTGCTGTTCTGGCGGGCGGGGCGCTGATTGTCGCGGGCGGGTTGATTGTTTCCATGTGGCGATAGCGCGCGATGCGAGTTTGCACGAAGTATGGAGCAGATTCTGCTTTTCCCACAGTCACTGCCGGCATTTCCACCGACAAATTCTGCGAGAGCCTCTAGCGTCGCGGCCAATCAGCGCTAATATTCAAAACAACGGAGGAGAAATCTTCCAATAGAAGAGAGTCGACGAGGGTCATCCGAGAGAACCGGCAACGGAACTCACAAGGCGTTCAGGAAACTGAAAGCATTGGGATGAAACCAAGAAAGCTCATACGATGGATGCGATGATGGAGGGTAGGGGAAGCGCGGCCGCGAGGTCTGCAGCTCCTTACCAGACTGAAATGGCAAGCCGTTGTGATCTGGATGCCGAATCCGGATCTTCGAAATATCGGATAGAGAGGGCGAGCACCCGCAAGGGAGTTCGCCCTTTCGCTTTTTTACGGGGGCCAATGGCGTGAAGATCATTCATCGTTTCCGTAGTCTTGCGGCTCTCACATTCGTCTGCTTCTCTTGCGCCTCTACCGCCCTGGCCCAGCAAACGAATACTCCGCTGCAGATTCGCGACACTGGCATTTCGGGGCTGTGGGTGTTGGCCAATG
>DASRRN010000526.1:0-8684 GCA_035695685.1 Acidobacteriaceae bacterium
GGATGCCAAGGGCCGCCGTGGTCTTCGGGTCGTCGCTTGAAAGAAGTTTTAGCAGCGCAATGAGGCGCCTCGCCGGGATCGATACCTCATCGTTCTGTAAACGCATCGAGTCTTCTATCGATAGTTTGCTCGCCTTGGACATAACTTCATCGATGCGCTGATGGCGCGAGGGGTTCGCCCATTCAAAACCAAGTTTGCGTTCCTGGTAAGGATAGCCAGCGGGAAGATTCATTTCGTTCGAGGTGGTGATGTAGCCGGAGACAGGATTGTAGACTCGCGGTAGTTGCCCCGCCTGCCAGCGGCCGGCCCACTCGAAGCGTCCGTCGCCGGGCACCGGCAACAATCCATCCCAATTGGGACGAATGGGCGCCAAGCCTCCAACCACCCATCCGATGTTGCCCTTCACGTCGGCATAAACCAGGTTCGAGCTGGGTGCGCTCCAGGACTCGGTAGCCTGCTTAAACTGATCGAAGTTTCCGGCTCGCATGAAGCGCACCGACCCGTAATAGGGCGCCATGCCGGGCTCCAGCCAGGCGCTCCTTACAGCAAAGGCCCGGCGGTTTGGTTTGTCGACGTAGATCACAGGACCATGCCTGGTGAATGAGAGGTCGACCCGCTCTGGAGCTTGCCCTTTGACCTTGATCTGCTCCCGAACGATTCGGAACGGCTCCCAAGCTCCGCGATACTTGTACTGGTTCAGATTTGCCGGGTCCAGCTCGTAGATGTAGAGGTCCTCCTGATCAATGGGGAAGATGGTGTAGCCAAAGGCAATGGAGTCGTTGTGTCCGAGCGAGATGCCAGGAAGTGCTGGTTCGTTGGCTCCGATCACGTGCAGCGTCGGTGCATCGAGGTGAGCGATGTAGCGCAAACTTGGCTCAGAATAGGCGCGATGCGGATCGTTGGCCATGATGGGCCGCCCAGTGGCGGATTTCGATGGCGCAATCACCCAGTTGTTGCTGCCCTCCAAAGTATCCGTGGGCGGTTCGGTATCTGCAATCTCGACAACGGGTGAAGGGTTCGCGCCCGCCGCTGCTTTGAGTGCGGCAGGGGTCAAGCGCACTTCCTGAGTCGCCAGGGTGAAAACGTTGAGCAGATTTTTCGGCAGGCACGGGTCCATGCCCGCCTGCATCTGCGTGTGCCAGGGAGGTTGCAATGCAATGCGGACTTCATCTGCCTTGAGGTCGGCGGCGCAGGCTACCCTGGATCGCGCCACCTCACTGTCGAGATTGCGAGTCAAACCATGGCTGCGGATGCGGACAACGTCTTCGGCGCTCCACTTCGACGGCGCGTAGCCGACTTTTTTGAATTCCCACGGGGTGTGATCGGGATGTTGCGCCAACCAATCAATGTACGCGTTGATGCCGGCCACAAAGTGTTCTGCAATCTGCTTCGCGGGAGGACCATAGGCAGCCCATTCCTTGTTCATGTCGCCGCGATAGAGAAACAAGCGGGTGGCCTTATCCTGTTCGATAAAAGCCGGGCCGAATACCTCAGACAATTGGCCAAGACCACGCCGGCGCCACAGATCGATCTGAAAGAGCCGATCACGGGCTGCATTGAAGCCCTGGGCAAAAAAGAGATCTGCCTCGTTCTTAGCATAGATGTGGGGCACGCCCCAGTGATCGATCAGAATCTCAACCGGCTGCCGGAGATTTGGCAAGGTGATGGTTTCAGAAGGAATGTCGGTTTGCTGGACGGCGCGGGCAGGGATCGTATCCACCCAAACAGCAGCCAGAAGCAGACATAGAGGGAGGGCCAGCGGGTGATGGACGCGAAGTGGTTGGCGCAGGCGAGCTTTGAGCATGGAGCGTCCTCACTGCACCTACCGGGTTCCGGAGAGTGATAGGTTCCGCGGCTGCAATTTTACAATGGTAAAGAGGGAACTGACTTATCGTTTGACGTGAATTCCGCCGACGGGCTCGATGGCGCATTCGCCACATTGGCTCTCGGGGTAGCATTATGCTACCCTCTTCGCTATGAGCCAACCGGTCAAGCTTTCCGACTCTCTTGTTCTCGACGCCAGGCTTGCCGGGGAAGCAGTGGAGCGGTCCATTGCCGGACAGGTTGAGTTTTGGGCCAGGCTTGGCCGCTCGGTGGAATTGCTGCTGCAGGGGCAGCAGGTAATTCAACTGGTACGCAACGGTGCAGTGCAGCCGCTCTCGACCTGTTTGGAGTCAATTGATTCGCCAGAGGGACGTGCTCGCGTCGCAGCCTATCTCCAAGGCCAGCCATTCCCTCACTATAGCGCCTATCCCGATAAACCTGGAATACTGGAGCGGATCGAGGAAGATGGGACGCGCAGCCTGGGCCGATTCGTGAATCGGAAGTTCAAGACAGTGCGCAGCTCCGCACAACGCACCGCCAAAAAACGGTAGCGTATGTCTTCTCCATTGGATCGCCGGCCGATCCTGGTTGCAGTCGCCGGCCCCAACGGCGCAGGCAAGACGACGTTCTATCATTCGCATCTCAAGGCAGCCGGCCTTCGCTTGGTCAACGCGGACGTGATCGCGCGCGAACTGAACATTGATCCGTATCAGGCGGCCAAGTTGGCGGCTGCCATTGGTGAACAATTGGTTAATCAAAGGGAAAGCTTTGCGTTCGAAACCGTATTTCCTGATCTCGTTGGAGACAAGATCTCGTTCTTCCAAGGTGCAATCAGAAGGGGCTACACGACCGTTCTCTGTTTCGTGGGGGTATCGAGCCCGGAGATTTCCGACGAACGCGTAGCAATGCGAGTTTCTCAAGGAGGGCACGATGTGCCTTTTGAAAAGCTCCATTCTCGATATCCGAGAATTCTCAAGAACTTGAAGGCCGCTCTGGCCGAACTTCCTCACGTCCGAGTGTTCGATAATGACGACCTCGGGGCGCCCTATCGGCTTGTCGCCATATGTGAAAAGGGTCAGGTCAAAGAGCTCCACCCGCCCATTCCGAAGTGGCTGCGTCCTCTCTTGCCAAAGAGTATCTAAGCTGATCGCGCTACGTTGTGGGAGCCAATCAGAGGTAAGGACTACTGTTCTCCGGTTTTGCAGCTGAGAACCGGCTGGAGGCGGCTCCATTCGGATAGGAAAATCGTGAGTGCCGGCCTGCGTATCAATGGGTAGCCGCTTCCGCCCGCTCTTCTGGCTCCTGGGAATTCCCGAAGACCTCTTCGCGAATGATCCGTTCCGTCGCTTCGTTCAGGTATGCGTCGAGGGCATTCTTGATTTCAAGAAACTCAGGCCAGAGCGTGTCTTTGATAAACGATCCGGGGGCTCGCAGGACGACTGTGGAATGACGCTGGCGTGGGTACCGATAGGGCTTGAGCCCGTAGCGGCGGCACAATGCAGTAAACAGGCGCCGGCTCCAGCGATCAGGCAGCGCGAACTGCATTTCGATGGTGCGTTCGGATTGCTCGGCAGCCTTGAGCGCAGCGAGAATTCGATTAGTGGCTGCCGCCGCGGCGTCTCGCTCACCCGCAGTCGTGGCACCCTCGAAGAGAGCGGCGATCTTACGCAATTTCTGGCGAAGTTCGTGTTCAGTAGTCACAATCAGGGAATTGTGGATCAGCGATGAGAAGCAGTTGGCGGTACTTTCCACTTCAATTCGGCAGGATTCCAGGTGGTTACTTGAGCCGCCATGAGGCCATCGTGGGTTTCGTAGGCATCCGCTCCACGATAACTCTCCTTGAGTAGCGGAGAGTCCGCACGCCACTGGACGTTGATGGTATCTCCGACCACGAAGGTGTGCTCGGCGACAACTTTCAAGCCACAGGTGCCTCCCTGCGAAGGCGGCTTCACCACTTGAGCAAACATCTGACCCAGTGCTGCTTTACCGCGAACTACTTGTCCGTTGGGGCCAAAGAACTCCACATTCTCAGGAAACTGCGCCATCAGGCGCGGCCAATCGCAACTGGAGAAGGCGGCCATATGTTCTTCTACCACCTTGGCCGGCGTGGGCTGGCGTTTGAGTGGCGGCATAGTCTGGGCGACAAGGGGCGCACAAAGAAGGAACAGAGCAGCTAACCTGCCGGCGGCCCGGAGAGGAGAGGGCAGAAGCACAATATTCATATGAAACACGATAACGCACTTCGGGTGGCGATCGGCGGTGCGGGGTTGTTGGCACTCTCTTTCCGCGGCGAGGAGGTATTCCCGCTGTAGCTAATCCAGATTTGCGTATTCAACGCGAGCTTGCTTCAGGATCGGTACGTCGGGGTCGGCGTCTTTCCAAAGGGAGAGGAAATCATGATAAGGAGTTTTTGCTTTGGTCTTTTCTCCTGAGAGTGCGAGCGCTCTTCCCAGCTGCAAGTGGGCCAGGGCGCCGATGGGATCGCTGCCCACGACTCCGCGGTGGTCGAGTATTTTCTGGAATTCGACGGCCGCTTCCACGCCGTGGTGCGCTGCCAGATTCGCCTCGCCTCGCACATAGATGGGATAGAGCGCTCCGAATAACAAGCGGGAAGCGCCCAGCTCATAGGGGCCTGCAACCTGCAGCAGTTCGATTGCCTGCGAAGCATTTCCCTGATTCAGAACGAGGCGTGCTCGCAACACGGGCAGGTAGCTGAAGCGCACCACCGTATCTTCGGGAAAGCGCTTTTCCAGATCATCGGCGAGCGCGTGCGCGCGGCCAACATCCCCGGAGATGGCCAAAGCCAGCGCGGCACCAAACTCCACCTCACGGTTGTTCGAATGATTAAGTGCGGCGGTCGCCCTCTGCCTGGCTTGCGTCGCGTTTCCAAAAAAGGCCTCGCGTAAGGATGCCCCCGCTTGCCATAAGCCAGCCCTTTCCGGCTGGGACTCCTGCATTGCCTGGTCCGTCGCGCGTTGAGACAAGGCTCTGGCCTTTTTCAGCTGACCCGAATAGGCGAGAGCATAGGCCTCTTTGTTGGAAATCCAGGTATCCCCTCCAGACCTTTCCCGGGCCCGGGCGATCGCCCGTTCCATGCCTGCCTGGTCGCCTTTCAAGAAGGCGATGTCATGTGCGAGCATGATGAATTCGTCGATCTCGAGGCCCTGTCCGGCTGCGCGCCGGAGGACGTTCTCCGCTTCTTCCACCCGATCGAGATAGACGTTATTGACCCCAAGATTGTAGTAGCCGATGGCAAAATCGGGGTCGAGCTTTACCGCCCTGCGGGCTTCGACGATCGCCTGTTGATATCGCCCCGCCGCCTTGTTCGGATAGCCCGCCAACATAGAGCGAGGCACGGGATCACGAGGATAGGCTTCTGCCCATGCCTCATCGTTCTGCCGCGCCTTTTCAAGGTTTCCTGTGGAAAGCCCGTGGTAAGTGGCTGTGATGTAGAACCTCTCCCGGTCGCTGGCGTGGTCCCGGGACTGCCAAGCCCTGGCGGTACTTTCAGCGGAGAGATCGGACTCATCAAGATCAGCGTATTCACGGCCCAGGGTTGCTTGTGCCAAGGCGAAGTTGGGATCGATCTCCACTGCGCGCTTCAAAAGCGGCAGAGCAGCCATGGCCCCGTGTGCGGTGTGAATCTTCCAGCCCGCGCTGTAGGCTTCAAGCGCCTCGAGTGAAGGGGTCGTCGCCTCGGCGAGAGGAGTGTTGTGCTCCTGGATTGTGGTTAAGGACTCACCTACCCGATTTCTGAAACGGCTGGCAATCTGGCCCAGGGCGTTGAGTACGTCTTCTTTTTTTGCTGCCTGCACCTGCTCCTGGTCGAGGACCTCACCGGTGCCGCAGCTCCTGGCCTGGAGGGTTACTACATATTGGCTGCCAAGGGGTGCGATCGAGCCCTCCATGATGGCGGCGCTCCCGGTCCGTTCGCAGACTCCGCGAGCGACTTCCGGAGTGAACCGCGCATCGGGACGTTGGCCCATCAGGCGGAGGGTATGGGCAATGCGCTGGTCGGAGATGAGGCTGAGGAAGGGCGATTGCCTGAGCTGAATCGCCAGCCCCTGCCGCAACGTTTCATCGAAGACAGGGTCGCCGGTAGAGTTGGCAAAATCGGCCAGCACAACCGTGTCTTTGGCGCTGAGAACGGCGCGGCGATGGGAGAGCAGCCGCCACAAGCCTGCCGCAATGGCAAGCAGGATGACCGCGGCCAGCGCGATCCACTTCCACGGGCTGTTCTCCTTAACGTCGATGTGCACCGTGGAGTGGGTGGCCGCGGCGATGGCGAAATCCTGGCCAGGCACCAGGTTCACATTTTCGGCGAGACGGTATCCCCGCCCGGGCACAGTGACGATGTAGCGATGCTCTTGCGCTGTCTCGCCCAGGGCCTTGCGCAGCATGAAGATGTTGCGGCTGAGATTGGCCTCCTCTACGAAGGTGTCTGGCCAGACCGTAGTCATCAGGTCGTCTTTGGTGACGATTTCTTTGCCGTGGCGGACCAGGACCAGAAGGATTTGAAACGTCTTCGGCGTGAGAGGGACGGCCACGCCCTCTTTGAGCAACGTTTCTCTTGCGGGATCAACCCGAAAAGGACCGAACTCGTAGAGCTCGTCGATCCGCCGATTCTCGCCGGTGGTCATTTGAGCCCGAATTCTAGCATGCGGGTGCGTGTATGTACGACGCGGCCCTCGCCTCCGACGCGCAACAAGTTGATCGTTTTAAAGCACTTGTGCGACTGCGAGAAATTATCAGAAGTTTTCAGGGCCACGGAAAGGACTTTTCAGGCGGCCTGGCTGCACGGTGCTCTCGTTTCAACTTTCGGCTCAGCCGGCAAAGGAGGTTTTATGGCAAGGCAGACGAGGATCACTATCGAAACCGATTCGCTGTTGATCTTGCGGGGCCGAAGTTCCCTACGCGCATGGTGTTCCCGATGCGCGGCGGAGGTGGAGATGGTCGCACTCAATGACACGGGCGTGATCTCGAACCTGGAACGGTCTGAATTGGAGGAATGGATCAATTCGGGGGAACTGCATCGGTTGCAGGCAGCCGATGGTTCGACGTTGATGTGCCTGAACTCACTGCTCGCTCATGTGCAGAAGACAACCACCATCGAGCCCGGGGATTCCGCGGCTACGCAACAGACAAAGGAGACGATATGAACAGCAAATGGAAGTTGAGCTCTTTATCCCTGGGCGTGATAGCTTCTCTGGCGACGGTGGCGGCTCCAGCCGCCCAGGCACCAGGATGCACAATGCCCCAATATTCTGTCACCGACCTTGGCGTACTGGGAAAAGGGACGAATGCTACAGCTACAGACATGAATAGCCTGGGTTGGGTGGCAGGATCATCGAACTTGGTTCCCAACGGCCCGCAGAAGGCCTTCCTTTGGTATGGCGCCGGACCGTTGGTCGACCTGGGCACGCTCGGCGGACCTAACAGTGGGGTGGACGGACCTAACCTGTATGGTGAGGCCGCGGTTGGTTCCGAGATTTCCAAGTCAGATCCCGATCATGAGGACTTTTGCGGTTACGGTACCCACCTGCAGTGTCTCGGAGCCATCTGGCGACATGGCAAGCTGACGGCGCTCCGCAACCTGCCCGGCGGCCGCAATGGCAATGCTTTTGGGATAAACAATCTGGGCCAGGTCGTCGGGTGGACAGAGAATGGTGTTCGCGATTCGGCTTGCGTGAAGGCGACGCCCTCCCAGGTCTTCCGCTTTGAAGCAGTGAGGTGGGAGCCAAATGGTGAGATCCATGAACTCTCTCCACTCAAGGGCGACACCGTTGCGTTCAGCTTTGGGATCAACGACCTCGGTCAAGCCGTCGGCTCGTCAGGTACATGCGCGACCCAGGGCCTGCCGCCTGCGAATGTGAATGGGCTCCACGCCGTGCTCTGGGAAAAGGACGGCACACCCACCTACCTCGGGACCCTGGGAGACGCAAAGAATACGATGTCTAATGCTGCTAGCAGTATCAATGACCTGGGCCAAGTCGTCGGGACATCTCAATTTACGGATGGCACTGTTCACAGCTTCGTTTGGACCAAGGAGACGCACATGCACGACATCGGCACGCTTCACGGGGCGTTCGCTACGATAGCCGGTTGCTGCAGAACCATCAACAATCGAGGCGAGGTTGTGGGCTTTTCCATTGATGCGAACGGGATGACCGCTTTCCTTTGGAAGGACGGGCAGATCAAAGACCTCAACACCCTCATTCCGGCGAACTCACCCTTGCGCCTGATGGGTGCCTACTCCATCAATGATGTTGGGGAGATCGCAGGCCAGGGTTGTGTGATGCCGGCATGCACGGAGCTACACGCATTCCGGGCTACTCCGAAGTGGTAACAGGCAGGATGGGTAAGCGGCGAGTGAATATCGCCGCGTACCCACTGTACTTCTCATCTTTCGGCGAGATGAAACTTCTCTTTCATGAATGCCGTCTATTTATTCGCCTCGCGGAGACGTCGATGATTTTGTCCACATTTCCACCGCCTCGGTCTGCTCATCCATTGCATCCCGGCGCCAATAACCGACGGTAATATGGAAGCAGTGGTAGCGGGGACATGAAATGCCGGGCAGAGCGAGAGAATTCACCATTAGCGGATTGGACGCGAACGGACATCGGCGCTTGGACGATTCAGAGACGTATCCCAGAGCGCTCGAGTTCAAGGCTGCGATGGAGAGTATAGGCTGGCGCGAGGTGAAGGTTTATGACATCAACCTGCAAGAAGTCAAAACCGATCCCGGAAGCAAGCCTCTCAGCTGAAAAGGCTATTTCGCGGGCGATACTGGATCGGTTGACGCGGTTCTGAAGCGCATCCCGGGGTCTTCCGGCCAGCCAGTGTGCACGTGGCACGGG
>DASRRN010000527.1:0-3467 GCA_035695685.1 Acidobacteriaceae bacterium
CGACATTCTCGACGCAAGTTGCACCGCCGGGCGCGTCGATGCGTTATCGCCCCAACCGGTATCGGCTCACATCACTGTTGTTCTTCCTGGCCGCCTGCCACAGCGGAATGAATGCACAAACCGTCTCCGTGAACGGTCCGACACAAGTGAGGCTCGGCGGCACCGCGCAATACAGCGCTCTGGTCAGCGGCGCCGTTGGGAGCGCCATCGTGTGGTCGGTCAACGGATCTGCCGGTGGCACTAACACCACTGGGCCGATATCCCCCTCAGGCCTTTACTCTCCCGCAGGCACAATTTTTGCCGGTCACTCGGTCACTATTAGCGCAACCACTGTGGCAAAACCCGGATCTTCGGCTTCACTCAGTGTTAAGGTTCTCAACCAGCTCCCAACCTTGACGGCTGGCTCCGTCACACAGACGGCGCCAGGCACGAGCTTCTTACTAACAGTAAACGGCTCCGGCTTCGTCTCCGGCTCGCAATTGATGGTCGCAGGTACGAACGTTGCCACTGTCTTCCTCTCCTCTACCCAGCTGCAGAGCACCATTGTCGTTCCCGCGGGAGCTACCACCGTTACCGTGGGGGTCCTCAATCCCAATGCCGCGCAGAAATCTCCCGTCACGCAAGTATTGCCGGTGCAAGTGATGCCGCCCGTCACCCTTGCCCAGGCGACCCGGCTGCTTGACCAAACGACTTTTGGCCCTACGCTTTCCTCTGTACAGCACGTGCAGCAAATCGGCATGACCGCTTATCTCAACGAACAGTTCGCCGCCCCAACGACGCTGATGCCGGCCATTCCCAATCCGCCGGTCGCCACCTGTCCCAACGGTACCTTTAGTTGTGCCCAGAGTTCATTTTGGAAAAATGCGCTGACGGCAAACGACCAGCTTCGCCAACGCGTCGCCTTCGCCCTGAGTCAGATCTTCGTGGTCTCTACCGATATGGTGAACGCCCGCACCATACCGTCCTACCAGAATTTGCTTGCTGGCGATGCGTTCGGCAATTTTCGTCAGCTCCTCAATGACATCGCTACTTCACCGGCGATGGGTGCGTACCTCAACATGTTGAATAGCGGAGCGGCGCCCGCCGGTCAGATCGCGAACGAGAACTTCGCTCGAGAATTGATGCAGCTTTTTACTACCGGCCTCTATCTCCTCAACCCTGACGGTATTCCTCAGCTGGATGCACAGGGCATGCCAGAGCCGGTCTACACCGAAGCGCAGGTCCAGGCCTACGCTCGCGCTCTCACCGGATGGACCTATGCCAACCCCACGGGTGGCGTACCCACGAGTTTCCCCAATGGAGTTCCCAACTTCGATCAGCCAATGCAGGCCATCGAGGTCGCGCATGATATGTCGGCGAAGGCCCTGCTGAGCGGGGTAACTCTTCCTGCGGGACAAACGGCGGAACAAGATCTCTCAGGGGTGATCGATTCCATCTTCAATCATCCCAACGTGGGCCCTTTCGTCGGTCGTCAGCTCATTCAACACCTCGTCACCAGCGACCCATCCCCCGCCTATGTCGGTCGGGTTGCTGCTGCATTTGCCAACGACGGCTCCGGAGTCCGTGGCGATATGAGGGCCGTGATCACCGCTATTCTGACTGATCCTGAAGCACGCGCGGCCGATACGGATCCTGCTGCCAACGGTGGCCATCTGCGCGAGCCCATCCTCTACTTCACGGGCATCCTGCGCGCGCTGCAGTTCACCAATGTGGACTCTCAGGGACGCTACGACATCGCCACCAGTTACACCGCGCCCCTGGGGGAGACGCCGTACGGCGCCGCGAGTGTCTTTAACTTCTTTCCGCCCACCTATGTCATCCCGGGCGCCGCGCTCAACGCACCCGAATTCGCATTGGAGAACACAGCCGCAGCCACTCTTCGCATGACCCTCGCCGACAGCATCGTACGCAATCATCTCACCTCGTTTGCCATTGACATGAGCCCGGCAAGTGTTCTCGGTCAGATTGCTTCCGCCACCGGTAACGCCGCGACCGACAGCGCCAACCTGGTGACTGCGCTCAATATCCTCTTTACCCACGACCAAATGGCGGCCACGATGCAAGCGGCCATTGCGGCCAATGCCGCCCTTTTGACAGATATCGGCCAGCGCGTCCGCGTATCCACATGGCTTGTCATCAGTTCCAATTTCTACAAGATTGACCAGTAGGAGCATTGCCAACATGAGGATCAATCGCCGCAGTTTCATCCAATACGCCTCGCTGGCCGCGGGCGGCAGTCTTGTCGGGTTCCGGCCCTTCGGCGCGCTGAATGCCTTTGCTCAAACTGCGGCGTCTGGCTATAAGGCGCTCGTCTGCGTCTTCCTTTATGGCGGCAACGACGCCAATAACACCCTGGTTCCACTCGACAACGCTAGGTACGGTAACTACGCCACCCTTCGCGGGCCGCTGGCCTTGCCGCAGAGCCAACTGATACCGCTTGCCTCTATGCCCCTCTACGGGCTTCACGGCAGCCTGCCCGAAATTGCTCAGTTGGTCGATAGCGGGGCCGCGGCTCTCATCGCCAACGTCGGCACTCTGGTCGTACCAACCACCCGCGCCAACGTGGCCGCGCAGCTCAACCTGCCTTCCAACCTCTTCAGTCATTCCGATCAACAGTTGCAATGGCAAAACGCAGCCCGGTCCGCCGCCACTTCCACGGGTTGGGCTGGCCGCATGAGCGATCTGCTGGGTAGCAGCTTCAATCCTTCCGCTTCCATTCCCATGATCACCTCTGTCGCCGGCGACACTCTATTCTGCGACGGTCAATCAACCACTCCTCTCGCGGTAAGCCCTGGCAATCTGTCCGGAATCTCCTGTGGGGAGGGCACTGCGGTTTGCAGCGCACGGCAGGAGATAGCCCAGTCCTTCCTCAGCTTCTCGAGCGGCCTCAGCTTGGTTCAGGCTGACAACGTCATCAGCCAGAATGCTTCTCGATATGCTGGTGTTCTCACAGAAGCCGTTTCTTCCATAGCGCCACTGGGTACCATTTTCCCTGCCAATAATCCGTTCGCCACTCAGCTGCAACAGATCGCTCAACTGATGCAGGTGCGCAACAGCTTTGGGGTCAACCGGCAGATTTTCTTTGCCGGCGTCGGCAACTTCGACACCCATGCTGACCAGTTCGAGCAGCAGAGCCTGCTGCTGGGGCAGGTTTCCTCGGCGCTCTCTGCCTTCTATCAGGCAACGCAGGAGCTGGGCATCGCGAACCAGGTTACGACCTTCACCATGTCCGACTTTTCACGTGCCTTCCAGCCCAATTCCAACAGTGGCAGCGACCACGGCTGGGGCAGCCACCACATCGTTCTTGGAGGCGCAGTTCGGGGAGCCAAACTTTACGGTACTTATCCAACCCTTTCGCTCGGCGGCCCCGATGATTCCGACGTGAACGGCCGATGGATTCCATCCACCAGCAGCGTGCAGTACGCGGCCACCCTTGCCAGTTGGTTTGGCGTCAGCGCATCCCAGCT
>DASRRN010000528.1:0-5330 GCA_035695685.1 Acidobacteriaceae bacterium
GAGGATCAAGTCCCCTGGAAAGAGCGTCATGGCAGCGGTGATAGAGCGCAGCAGATGGTCGATGGAAAAGATAAAGTCGCGCGTGTTGCCGTCCTGTCGTAGTTCCCCATTGAGATGGGTAGTGATGCCAATACCCGCCGCGGGATCCACTTCGTCAGTGACCAACGGCCCTACCGGACAGAACGTGTCAAACCCCTTGGCCCGGGACCATTGGCCATCTTTCTTCTGCAGGTCTCTGGCGGTTACGTCATTGGCAATGGTGTAGCCGCGAACATAATCGCGCGGATCCTCATCGGCGCCGATTTTGCTGCATCGGTCGCCAATGACGATCGCAATCTCACCTTCAAAATCGACCCGCTTAGAAAGCTCAGGGATGCGAATCGCCTCACCTGGGGAGATGAGCGCCGATGGAGCTTTGAGGAACAGTAGCGGTTCGGCAGGGACCTCATTGCCCAACTCCGCCGCATGCTCGCGATAGTTACGACCTACGCAAACAATTTTTGAGGGAGCGACGGGCGCCAGCACTCTGGCCTCATCGAGCGGTAGAGGATGGAAGGGATCGATAGCGGCATCGACAAAATCGCTTGCCGGGCCTTCCTCGAAAGGCGGAATAAGGCGCTCGACCCACAACCGGCCGCCGCGGTCGACGACCTCAGCGTATTGCGCTCCATGCGTAGTTTGCAGGCGGCAGTATTTCATTCACGGCACTCCTATTTGGGTTAGCGACGGGGTAAAGTTTCCTCGACCTCAGGGGATGGTTTGCTTTCGTTACCGCTTTGGTCGATGGCCGACACGGAATAAGCATACGTATGTTCCTGCTTTACTGCGGTATCCCGGAATGAGGTTTCGAGATTCACAGAAGCGATGCGTTGGGCGGGCGAGCCTTCCTGCAGATCACGGCGGTAGACATGGTACGCAGCCAGGTCGGTATCGGTGTCGGGCGACCAGGAGAGATCGATGGCGCCGGCAGCGGTATCGGCGACGGCTACCAGCCCCTGGGGAACCGCGGGGGCAAAGGTGTCCTTGGTCGAGACCTCGATGGCCTCGCTCGGGGCACCTTTTACCTCCACAGATTTGCCGGAGAGGTCGAGCGTGACGAGTCGTTCCATTATGTAGCGGTACCGCTGGTTGAAGAGGACGGAGGTATCGATCGCATGACCCGGATCTTCGCCGTCCCGCGAATGGACCACGAGCGTTTGCGCGGCGGGAGGTGCGGAAGGGGCGAGCGCAGACCGGCGATCCTCTTCCGGCGCTGGCGCGGTCAGTTGCAGACGCTCTATGCGGAAGGCTACTGTTCGTCCCGGGTCAGCGACCGGCTTCCAGCTAAGCACGACACCATCCCGCACCATCTGGCCAGCCAAGCCGGTGACCTCGGCTGGAATGGCTCCGGCGGCGCTGTAAGCGGGATTCGATGGGCCGGCGGATTTACCGGCATGATTGCGTACGGCAACCTCGTAACGCAGCAGGCGGTACGGAGTGTGGACCAGGTCGGATGGCAGTGCGTCCGAGTATGTGCCGGCTACTCCGGGCGCCAGGGTAAGGTTGGTAATGTTTGCGCATAGGCCGCTTTCGATCGCGCGGCAAATCTGGGCGGTGACCGGGTGCCGGAGGGCGAAACGGTCCGTTGTCCGCGTCGGCATGGTCCAGGCGAGGTGAACGGAGTCGCCGATGCGCACTGCGGATAGATTCAGAACCGGCGTCGGCAGGTTGAGGCTGGGGGGTGCCGGTGCGGCGGGTGCTCCGCAGCCAATCAAGGTGTGCACCAGCAAAAGCGCGAGAGCCGAAACCAGGAGCTTGGGATTCATGCTCTCCCAACGTAAATCATTCCTTTGACGGGAACAGAACCTCGCGCAAAGCGGCGCCCAGTTCAGGATATTCGAAGTGGAAGCCTGCGGCGCTCAGGCGAGCCGGCACGACCCGTTCGCTCTGGAGGATGGTAGCGTCCGCCATTTCGCCGAAAAGCAGTCGCAACGCGAACGCGGGGACGCGGAGGGCCGACGGGCGGCGGAGGGCGCGAGCGAGCGCACGGGTGAACTCCAAATTGGTTACCGGGTTTGGGGCCACCACATTGACCGGTTCGAAAATCCCCTCAGTCGCCAGCACAAACTCGATCATCCGAGTCACATCGGGCATCGCGATCCAGCTGATCCACTGCCTCCCGCTGCCTAACCGGCCGCCCAGACCGGCGCGGAAGATGGGTAGCATCTGCGCCAGCGCGCCACCCTGGGACGAGAGCACGACGCCAAAACGGAGATGCACCACCCGGATTCCAGCATCCGTGGCCGGCTGGGTTGCCTTTTCCCAGGCAAGGCACAGGTCGGAAATAAATCCGCTTCCGGGCAAAGAGTCTTCAGTCAACACTTCATCGCCACGGTCGCCGTAGATACCAGTTGCCGACGCGCAGACCAGCACGGCGGGTTTCGATTCTAGCCCGGCCAGCACAGTCGCGAGCGCGTGGGTCGGAGTCACCCTGCTTTCGGCGATTTCGCGTTTGTAAGACGTGGTCCATCGCCGTGCAGCGAGGTTGGCGCCCGAGAGGTGGACCGCCGCGGTGATCCCCTCAAGCGCCTCCGGATGGCTTAGAGGTGTTGGCGCGTAGGGATCCCACAACTCCTCGGCGCCGGTGCCCTGAGATGGATGTCGACGCAAGGTAACCATTTCAATCCGATTTCGTCTCAGGCTACGTACTAAAGAAGTACCGATAAGTCCCGATGAGCCAGTCAACAGTATTCGATCCACGCCCATCTCACTCATACCCGCTTCGATGCTGGCGGGTGCGATGCCAGCTCTGCCGCGTCGCGTTGCGGGCGAAGTTCATGGAAACCAAAACTATTTCATTGCTAGCAACATTTAAGATGCCAGCCTCATCAGATTGACAGACAACTCAACCATGCAGGAGCCGCGCCCGTGGATAACAAAGATATCGCGACAAATTCTGAGATCGACCCCGCCAGTGCAGAGTCCTTTATAGCCGAGAAACGGATCGGCGAGCGCATCAAGCGCCTTCGGCTGAAGAAGTCCATGGGATTAGTCGAGCTCGGCCGGCATACAGGCTTGTCGGCTAGCTTCCTCTCCCAGCTGGAGACCGGGCGTGTCGTGCCTACCTTGCGCAACCTGGCCCGTGTGGCCATGGTTTTCAGCAAAGACCTTTCCTATTTCTTTGAAAGCGAGCCGCACACCCTCTTTCGCATCCATCGAAAAAAGGAGCGCGTCCGTCTTCCCCAGACCGGAGTAGACGATCCTACCTACTATTTTGAGAGTCTGGGATACATGGTTCCCGATCGCCAGCTGGATCCCTACTATGCGGAATTTGTACCTCTGAAGAAAAACATGGAGATCCGCCCTCACGTGCATCCCGGATATGAATTTCTCTATATTTTGGAGGGTGAACTGGAGATCCGCCACGCCGACAAGACCCATGTTCTTACCCCCGGCGATGGAGTCTATTTTGACGCGAGCACACCTCACGGGTATCGCTGTGCAGGGAAGTCCGTGGCCCAGGCCATCATTGTGACCATGCACCAGCTCCAATCGCCACAACCGGCCATGAATCTGCGGCCTTTGGGGGCAGTGATGACGGCGAAGGGCGCTCCCGTGAACGCTCCTCTCAGGAAGCCATCAACCACTCCTCCGGCGCCCACCCGCGTCAAGGATGGCGCCCCAGCCCAACAGTAAGCAGCGACAGCTCGACCGGGTCGTCGAGGGGCCTGCGGCCCACAAAGTAACAAAAGTCGGCTCTCCTTGAAGGGTACGGGCTTCAGCCCGTACTACAGGAAAACGAGGGGCTTTAGAGGGTGTGTGAAAACCGGATTCCAAACTTAAGTCCCGAAGGGACGGCTGAAAGTCTCCCAAAGGCACGGCCCCGAGGCTTGACCGAACTCCGGAGAATGAACGAGAACACCGCGACGTCATCCTGGATTTTGTTTTCAGCCGTCCCTGCGGGACTGGTTCGTGCTACCCAGGACGTTAGTCCGGGGGCTGGAGTTTCTACATTTCGGAGAGGGTGGATACATCCAAATCTACGGAAATGCGCGAGTTTTCTGGAGTCACCGGTCTGATGCTTTGTATCAGGGCACGACTTCAGTCGTGCCGCTCAAGGTCAACAAAGTCATGGGCTTTAGCCCCTGCGCTTTTTTCTCTGCCAAGTAGGCGTATCAGTCCTGCTTAAACGGGGTCCTGAACCATAGATAGATGCGCAATGCATTTCGTGCAGGATTGCCATTGCAGGGGCTTTACAGGCTGCGGAAAAACCGAATTCTTTGAAGGGGACGGCCTTCAGGCCGTCCGTAAAAGATTGAAAACAGGTCCGGCTTTAGCCGCTGAGGGAACAGCTTTCGCTTCCTATTCGACCTTTTTCCGCAGCCTGTTCAGCCCTGGTGGCGGGGCGTCCAATTCCATGCCCAGAGACGCCGATGACCATGCAAACACCTCCGGTCTCTCGCACAAGCCCGCTTTGACCGGATTCTCCCAAATGTAAGTGTGGTGGTGTTTGTAGTCCTCTGCGCCGCGAATGCGGTGATTGACGAAACCGGCTTGCCATATTTCAAAAGCAAAATGGGCAGCGTCATTTTTTCGCTCGGCTGCGGAGAGATGCGCTGCCTTATGTCGAAATCGGTTTTCACGGGTAACCTTTCTAGACGGAACTCTTGAGCGAAGGATGAGTACCACCGGAAGAAAAAATGCATTTTCTCCTGGCGCAAAACTACCCCCAATCCGCATATATAAAGGTGTGTCCACCAATAACTTTGTGCCGTTGCAAATCGTTTGCCGGCCGCGCGCGCAGAGGAAGCATGGAACTGCAGCCCGCCAGAAGGGCTCCGTAGGCGAATTATCGCCGGCAACCTCTCCCGGCGATTCGGACTTACCACGCATACCACGCATATCACTCACTATTTCCGTCGGCCACTTTTCACCGCCTGGAGGCGAAATCCACGCATAACGTTGAGCGCCTTCATGAAACAAAAGACTTAGCCCGCGTGTCGGGTTCAACTCCCGTTCGCCCATTCCACGGCTTCCGAGCTATCCATCCTCTTTTGAAATGAGAAACTCCATGGGTAAAGGCAATCGTCCCACAAATCCAATTTGGGCACACCGTGCTTTATAGACCTCCCCACATTCCCTGGTTTATTCGCTGATCTCCACAATTCTGACGCAAGATGGAAGCTGCCCTCTGTTTTTCGGGTAAGACGATGACGATTAGCCTCAATTTCCGTCGCCAGGCGAAGCTGAATGTGCATCTCAGAATTTGGAACGTCACTCGGGAGACCGAGCTTGCCGCCAACGTGGAAGTAGCCGACCACAGTGCGGCACGCAGGAAAGGATTGCTGGGA
>DASRRN010000529.1:0-2673 GCA_035695685.1 Acidobacteriaceae bacterium
CTACTGGGTTTATTTGAACGGCCAGCAGATAGGCCGCAGAACCTCATCCGGACGGTGGCGGAAACCGGGCCGCTTTACGCTGCGGTCCTCCGACTCCCTTTACGCCTCTCTACGCTTCGGCTCCTCGAATCTGTTAGCCGTGCGTACACGCGCCTACAATTTTCATCTTGAGAACACTTCTGAGAAGGCGGTGGATCGATATGTCTTCCGGCCTTGGCTCTTCGATCAGTTTGTTTCGATAGGGGAGCCGTTCCTGCCGATTTCTCTCTTTGAATTGCAGGGCAGCCATCAGGAAAGTCCGGAAAAGCTCAACTTCAACCTGTATAACCCGGAAAATCATCTGCGGGTCAACGCCCACTACGAGCTCGACGGAATCGTGCGGCGAAAATGGCTGGAAATCACGAATGAGTCAGACCGGGAGCGCCTGCTGCTCGATGTTGAAGTGGACGCTTACCAGATGGATGCCCGGCGCACTGAAGGCGGGCAGGGAGATCCGGTCTTTATTGATGACGAGGCATTTCTAGCGATTGCACATCCGGCAGGCATCAACGAGGGCACGGATACGCAAATCCGATTGTGGCATAGCGCGGGAACCAAGATCCAGCCCGGCAAAACACTCAAGACAGAGGCTTCGCTGGTTGGAGTCACGGCGCGCAATAAACTCCTCGATGAGTTTCACAGCTACATCATCTCGCAGAGCCCGAGAAATAAAAAAAAGCACGTTTCTCTCTATACCTGCTACGGCATTAACAATCAGTGGGGTCCATGCCCTCCGCTTACCGACGTCGAGACATTGAACGTCCAAAAAATGATCAAAGGCTGGCAGAGCAAGGACGTAAGGTTCGACTATTTCACATTGGACCAGGGATGGCCGGACAACGACGGAGACCTTACCCAATTCGCAAGTGCGTGCTATCCGGATGGGCCGGAGAAGATCGTCGAGGGCGTAAAAGAGCTCGATATGAAATTGGGGCTCTGGTTTTCAGTAAGCGGCGGCGGCTGGTCTGACGGATCTTATCCCGCGGTGCAAGCCAGCGCGATACCCGAGCCGGGTGCGTCAGGAGATCCACCCACCACTCCGCCTGCCTGGAGTTACCGTGACGGGTATCCAACTGCCGGCGGTATAGGCAGGACACTGTGCATCGCTTCCGATCCCTATTTCAACGTCTTTAAGCATGCAGTAGATCATCACGTGGAACACAACGGCGTTCGCCTGGCGAAATTTGATATCGGGAACTATTACTGCAACAGTACTGCTCACCAGCACATGCCGGGGCGGTATTCGACCGAAATGATGTTCAATCGCCTGATTGAGCTGGCTGGTGGTGTCCGCTCCGTCTCTCAAGACGTCTTTGTGGTGTGGTACTGGGGTGTCGGCAGATCCCCTTTCTGGGCCCTGCACGGCGACGTCATCTTCGAGTCCGGTCTCTTCCTCGAGGGCTCGGGAACCAGTTGGTATCCCACCCTCTACTATCGCGACGCAGTAACTTTGGCGCTCGATCAAAGCACGGTCTTTGCCAGCCTGGTGCCGCCGTTGCTGAAAGACAGCCTTGGAGTCTGGCTTTCACAGATTCGCTGGGCAAACTTTATGGGCAAGGAGAGGTGGCGCGAAGCGATGGTGATGGATCTCGGGCGAGGAAACCTCATGTTTCCCCAGATCTGGGGCGACCCCTATCTATTGAATGATGATGACCTCCATTTTCTTTCCGGATTGATGGCCCTGGCTCACGATAACGAACAGATTTTTCTCAAGCCGCGCCGCGATGTGGGCGACCCGTGGAAGAACACGCCGTATGGGTATTCGTTTTTTGATGGGCAGCATGGTTTGGTCTTTCTGAACAATGTTCATTTCACGGCACGCAAGATGAGCTTGCCGTTGAATTCTGAAATCGGCTTGTCTGCTCCCTCGGGAACCGCTCTGCGCATTGCTTCCCATTTCCCAGAGGCGCAGGAGCTGGCTGCCGAGAACGGCTCCGGCTTTCAAAGCGGCGGGACTGCCGAAATATGGATGCGGCCTTTCGAAACACTGCTATTGGAAATTGGTGCGCCTACGGACGCGGGTCTGCCGCGCAGGCAAGTAAATGCTGCCGCCGTTGCGGATTTTGGAAGCGGTCTGGAGCTGCAAAAGGCGCCGATGGCGCCCTGGATGGACCTCATTTTCGCCGATGCCGCTCGCTTCGAACAAGAAAAGATGCGCAAGGGCGTTGAGATCTTTTCTTCCCGCCTACCGGCGTTGCCCGAGGGCCGCAACATTTTGGCGATCCAGGTTGAGCTTAGTAAAGACGGCGAGGAGTATCGTCACACTCTGGTCGTCGCTGAGATCATCATCATTCGGGCACGCATCGGTGATCATGACATCCAACTCACCGCGGTCCCAAGTCCACGCCAATATGGCAACACTCAACAGGCTGGTTGTTCCTGGATCGTCTATAAGATTGCCCTGGGGCAGAGTCTCTCCAACCAACCTATCGAGTTTGCGGTCCATTCCTACCTTCCTGATCGTGTTGAGGCAACAACGAAGGCCTGGGTAGTAAAGCATTGGTGGCAGGAGGACACGCGCCCCGAAGCTGAAGGTTATTTTGGTGACGAGCCTTCTTAAGTACTAATTGACGGGGGGAACGAGACGCGGGTCGAGTTGCTGTGCGCGGCGGAAAGCCGCAGCGGCATCTTCTA
>DASRRN010000530.1:0-5846 GCA_035695685.1 Acidobacteriaceae bacterium
CTGGCCACAATCGGCGCAGTCGCACCCTTCGTCGGCCTGTTCGGCACCGTCATGGGCATCGTGGACGCGTTTCACGGCCTGGGCATGGAAGGCGCGGCCACGTTGCGCGCGGTGGCTCCCGGAGTTTCGGAAGCTTTGATCACTACCGCCGCCGGTCTGCTGGTGGCCATTCCCGCCGTCATCGCCTACAACCAATTCACGTCTTCGCTGCGCGAGTTCGGATCACGCATGGACGACTTCTCTCGCGAATTGCTGAATAGCCTGGAAGAGATCAGCCCCAAACAGGAAGCGATGGAGAGGGAGGCCGCAAGTGGCCTTCACCGCTAACAACGGCCATACCCGCACTTCGCTTGCGGAAATCAACATCACGCCGCTGGTGGACGTGGTTCTGGTGCTGCTCATCATCTTCATGGTCACGGCTCCTGTACTGCAGTCGGGCATCGATGTTTCTGTCCCAAAAACGCGCAGCGTAAAAGAGATCACCCAGCAGCGGCTGGTGCTGACCATCGACCGCGACCAGAATGTTTTTCTGGGAGACAAGCCGGTTAACCTGGCGCAGCTGCCGACGATCCTGCATCAGCCCAAGACGGATCCGGCAAGCCAGGTCATCTATCTCCGGGCCGACGAGCGGGTTCCCTTCGGCGCGTTTGCATCGGTCATGGATGCGGTCAAGCAAGCCGGGATCACCAACATCAGCATCGTGACCCAGCCTCTGCAGAAGACGGCGAAGTAGCAGTCATGGCAGGGACTTATTCCAGCGAACTCCTCGATCAGCCGGATGGCATTGGTTCGCCGTTCGCGTTGTCGACGGTCATGCATGGGCTCATCGTGGGGCTGCTGATCGGCTACGGCTACATCCACAATTTGTTCCATGGAAGTGAGTGGGGAGCGAACGCTTTTCAGCAGGGAGCGATCCAGGCCACCCTGGTGTCGACGGCCGCGTTGCCGCTGCCTCAGGATCATCCGCCCACAGACAATGTGCTGGCTACTGAAACTCCGAGCGTAGCTCCCGCGCTTGAGGAGCAGAAGCAAGAGCCGATTCCTCTGCCCGAGGCGCTGCCCATCCCGGAGAAGAAGGCGCCGCCGCCGAAACCGGAACCAAAGCAGCAGCCTAAAACTCCGCCGCAGCACCAGCCGCCGCCCAAGCCGCAGAACAAGGCCAACTACGGAGAGGCAGCGCCGGCCAACATACCCCGGGCGACGGCAGCTAACAACGCTGCCAACAGTCCCATCGCACAAACCGGAGGAGACTTCGGTTCACGCTTCGGCTGGTATGTGGACGTGATCAAGCGCAAGGTAGCGCAGGATTGGTACCTGCAGGAAGTGGAGCCCAGCACGCCCGTGGGGGCAACTGTGTTTGTTCAATTCACGGTCGCCCGCGACGGCTCGCCCAGCAACATCTCCCTGGCCACGCCGAGCAGTTCCCCGTCGCTAAACTCGTCATGCCTGCACGCCGTACAGAGAGTCGATACTTTTGGTCCGCTACCCGCCGGTTACAACGAAAGCAGCCTGAATGTGCTCTACCACTGCACGTTTCCCGGAGCCAGGTAAAGCGGCACCGCCGAAGTGTCTGCGGGAAGGAAGGAACGATTGAGCAAAGACGAAAATTTCGATGTCTGCATCATCGGCTCCGGCGCCGCCGGCGGCGTGATGGCGAAGGAACTGTGCGAAGGCGGCGCCAAAGTTGTGATGTTGGAAGCGGGACGTGGAGTCCCTCTGTCGGAGTTGCTCTCCCACAAGTGGCCGTACGAGTTGCCGTTTCGAGGATTTCGCGGTGAGAAGCAAGCGCCCTTCTATCAAGGGGACATTGCAAAGTCCGTCTCTTATACCGATTCCGATAACATCGCGGTCGATCGCGTGCGCGCCCTGGGGGGCAGAACTCTACATTGGAACGCCGTTACCCTGCGCTACGCCCCGAGAGATTTCAAAGAGTGGTCGTTGCAAGGCATCGAGGAAGACTGGCCGCTGAGCTATGAGGAAATCGCCCCCTATTACGATCGCATCGAACAGATCATCGGGGTTTGCGGCAACGACGATCATCTGGAGATCCTGCCTGCCGGCAAGAATTATCTGCCTCCCATCCCCTGGCGCTGCAGCGAACACGTTATGAAGCGGGCTACGAGCGCGATGGGCATCCCCCTTATTGCGGTGCGCAAGGCAGTTCTCACCCGTCCTTACGACCAGCGGCCGCCTTGCCACTATTGTGGCCACTGCATGGATGGATGCGACGTCGCGTCTATCTTCAGTACTCCGGACTGCATGTTGCCCAAAGCTCGGGCTACCGGCAATTTCACCCTGCGCCAGAATGCGCTCGCACGCGAGATCCTGGTCGACCGCGAGGGCCTGGCGAGCGCAGTCTCCTTCATCGACACTGAGACTCGCGCGGAACAGCAAGTCAAAGCAGCCATCGTGGTGGTCTGTTGCTCCACCGTCGAGTCGGCGAGACTCCTGCTCAATTCGCGGTCGCCTAAGTTCCCCGCGGGACTTGCCAACTCCAGCGGCCGGGTCGGGCATCATCTCAACGGTCACCTGAATGAATCGGTCACCATTTATCTGGAGGAGCTCGAAGGGCAAAAGCCTTCCAACCAGGATGGCGCCACCGATCACGTCTACGTGCCGCGCTACAACCATCTTTTTGGCAAGACCGATTACATCGGGGGTTGGGGATTTCAAGTCAACTATTCCAGTTACATGTTTCCGTACCAGGCTTCCCGGCTGCCAGGTTATGGAGCGGCCTTCAAGCAACAGGTGCGGAAAATGCAGCCTGGCTATTTGTCCTTTGGGAGCTGGGGCAAGGTCACATCCGATTACCGGAACTATGTAACGGTCGATCCGGCCCACGTGGACGCTCATGGAATTCCGATGCCCGTCGTGCGTTTTCGCTTCAGCGAGAATGATCGTGCTTTGTGGAATGCGTCCAAGCAGAGCATCCTGGAAGTTTCGTCGCACATGAAAGGCACAGTATTCCCGAGTTTCGGCGAGGGTCCCAGGGGCTTTGCGAGCCACGAGGTGGGGACGGTGCGCATGGGAAAAGATCCGCGCACCTCGGTGCTCAACAGCTATTGCCAGGCACGGGACGTGAAAAACCTTTTCGTCACCGACGGAAGTTCCTTCACCACTTCCAGCGAGAAAAATCCCACGCTTACCATCATGGCCCTGTCGCTGCGCGCCGCCGATTATATAAAGGAGCAACGAAAAAGAGGTGAACTGTAAGGATTGAGCGCTGCCGCATAGAAGGCATAAGGCTCCGAGGAGAATATGGAAAGAAGAGCGGTGCTCAAAATAGTCGCGCTCACCGCGCTATCACAAAAGCTGAACGCACTGCCGGTTGCCGCTATGGACCATATGCAGGCAGCGCCGGCGGCGCCCACATCTACTGCGTACACGTTGCAGTTCTTCAGTGAGGAGGAAAGCCGGCTTCTCGACCAGCTGATGGAAATGATTATCCCCGCCGACGACCACTCTCCCGGCGCGCACGAGGCCAGGACCAACCTATTTGCTGACCTCATGGTGGCCACCAGTAGCGACGACGTCAAGAAGCAATGGAAGGATGGGATCCGGCTGATCCGCGAGGAGGCCACGGGTTTATCACTGGCCGAGGCTTTGCGCAAAGCCTCGCTCAACGAGGAAGATCCCAAAACTGATCTCGAACGGTTCTTCGTGATGCTGAAACAGATGACGGTCAACGGCTACTATACGTCTGCGACAGGTATACACAAAGAGATGGAATATATCGGCAACACCTACCTCGTTGCCTTTCCAGAATGTACTCATCCCGAACATCAGGAAGGATGAGATGTGCGAGCACACTAAACGCCCCAAATAAACACCAAGGACGCTGGTCCAAGCACAAAGCTTATTCCAGTAACTTTGCTTGCTTCCCCTGATCAGAGAGCAAAGAGACGGCCCTCTTGTCGAAAGAAACAAAGGTGTCGCCGCCCAACCAGGCGCCCTCGTGGGCGATCAGGCCATCCGCAAAATCCCCTCCTGCCTTGAGCATCGATAACCCAGCATCCACAGCGGGACGATCGACGACGACATTGTCCGCATTGAGCAAGGCTTCAAGGGCCGCAAAAATGTTCTCTTGCTCGAATTGGTAAAGGCGGCGCAGAACCCAGACAAGCTCACACAGGCATGGAAGGGTAACTGCGATAAGCTCTGCTCCCTTAAGCAGCCTGGCGGCCGCCCGGGCCTGTTTCTTGTCGTCTGCAACCACGGCGCGGATAAGAATGTTCGTATCGGCAGTGATTTTCATTTCTGCCTGGACCAGCCGGCCGCAGCAGCTTCGTGAATCTCATCCAGGGTCGCAACCTTTCTGGTCCTCCCCGCGAGCAGGCCAAGGAACTTGTCTATCTTGCCCCGTGGCCGCGCAGCCCTGAGCGTTACCGCCCCATCCGGCTGCTTCTCCAATTCAATTTTTTCTCCTGGCCTGATCCCGAGATGTTGGAGCACATCCTTGCGGAAGGTTACCTGGCCTCGTGTGGTAACGGTCAAAGTCTTCATGCGCTCAACCTCTTCGCCTAAATCAATAGTAATGCACAAATCCATTACACGCTATCGAACGTCCCATTTCGAATGAAAACCTAGGTCAGTCAACAGAGCTGAGCACCCCGGCGGTTCACAGTTGCCCTATCCCTACCGGCTTCTACTGCACCCTTAGTTGTCCCGAATAACCTTGCAGGTTCGCTAAGTGATTTTCTCGATCACTGCTTCCGGATGAGCGGCGTACTCTGCCCACGAGCCGTCATACAAGCTCACGTGCCTCGCGCCTATGACTTCGAGTCCAATCGCGAGCACAGCAGCCGTAACGCCGGAGCCGCACGTAGTAGTGATGGGCTGTTGCAAATCCACTCCCTTGGCAGCGAAGATGCGGCCGAGTTCTTCAACGGGCCTCAGGCGGCCCTCTTCCACCAGCTCGGTGTAAGGAATGCTCGTAGCCCCGGGCATATGTCCGGAACTTATGCCGGGGCGGGGCTCCGGTAAGGCGCCGGCAAACCGGCCCGCTGAGCGGGCGTCCAGAATTTGCCCGTGCGCCGCAATCATCTGCTGCATCTGCGAGAAGTCCTTCACAGCATTTTGATCGAGCCTGGCGTGGAAGACGGCAGGAGCACGATGAATATTCCCAGACTGGGTTGGAAGACCGGCTTCGATCCAGGCGCGAAGGCCGCCGTCGAGAAGGTAGACATTCTGCGCGCCGAAGGTCTTCAGCGTCCACCAAGCACGCGGGCCAGAGAAAATACCCTCCTGCTCATAGATAACGATTGCCATGGAATCGCTGATACCGAGAGCTGACATGCTTCGGGAAAAAGCATCAGGCGAGGGCAACATGTGGGGCAGCGGACTGGAGCGGTCGGAAAGCTCCTCGATATCAAAGAAGACTGCGCCAGGAATATGCTTCGCCAAGTAGCGTGCATGGGTGTCCACCGGCGGGGTGACGCCGACCGGGGGAAGCGTGGCATCGAGGATAACGACACCAGGATCATCCAGCCGGCCGGCGAGCCAGGAAGTTGTGACGAAATGGTCCATGAGACCCAGCTTACTTGGACCCAGCATCCCAGTGTTCCGGTGTGGCTATAATAGCCACAATGAGGTGGGCCCATGCGCAGCGTCAACGTAGCAGAACTTAAGAATCGGCTCAGCACCTACCTGACCTATGCCAAGAGCGGCGAAGTCGTCGTCATCCGGGATCGAAATCTGCCCGTTGCCAAGTTGATCCCGTTCTCCGCCGAGGATGCAACTGACGAGGAGCTGGTCCTCGTTGCCGCCGGAGCCATGCGCCTGCCTGAAAAACCTCTAGACCTCGACCAACTCTGGAAGATGCCGAGGGCGGCAGTCAAAGGAAATGC
>DASRRN010000531.1:0-2729 GCA_035695685.1 Acidobacteriaceae bacterium
CTTGGCTTCGATCAAGAGATTGCCGAGTTTCAGGTCCACCTCGCTTCGATCGTGGGCTCCGTTCTTCAACGGGATCCGCGGCCTGAAGCCGAAGGTTGGCTGAATGCCTGGCTCGATTCCGAGCAGGGAACAGAGAGCCGCCCGGCGCAGGATCCCTGGGTAACAGAAAATGTTCATCAGCAGCGCGTCGGAGCTGTTCGCGCATTCGAGCTCGCCTCGCCGGCGATCTGCTTTTCTGGGAACGAATCGCGAGCCGGTATAAACCTTGGCCAGCCGGGCCTTCCAGCTGGGTTGCTGCAGGATTCGTTGATAGGAGGGAGTTAAAAAGTTGCCGTGTTCGCCGGCCTCATTCTCACCATAGATGATGCTGGGCACTGGCCCATAACTCATCTCCGCGATGCACCGGGCAACCCTCGCTTGGTTGCGACGGCTGAGCTCGCAGCGCAGGGCGCTCGAGCTGGCTGGCTTGATGGTTCGCGTCACACCTTCAGTATAGGCGAACGATAGGCGAATATCGCTACTGTTCGCGGAGAAGGAGTGTCTTAGGGCTCATCACTATTTTTGTTTCTCTTCTGATTCTCAGACACACTCTGAAGCCCTGGGGAAGTCGTGGTTTGATGTCAGGGGTTAAAACCCTGACCCTGCCTTCATGTTGAGGTCAGCGATGAAATCTACCTTTATGTTGAGGTCGGAGTTACATCCCTCATTCCTTCTCGGCTGACCCAGCTCTCGCCGGCGCGGGCTTTCGTCCGGTCGCACGTGGAGCCAATTGCTCCGCCCGCTCCAACACGAAACGATGGAAGGTGCGGGCAATTCCCGCGGGCTCGGGACCGGCCACTGTGGCCATGGAGAACATCCGGGCCAAGTTCAATCCTCGCACCCTGGCCAGCTTCAGGGTCCCCAGGGCCACCTGGTTGCGCACTGCCCAGCGAGACACGAAGGCGATCCCCAATCCGGCTTCCACCGCGCTAAGAAGGCCTTCGGTTGAATCGAATGTCATCACCAGCTGCAGCTTTTTTAGCTCCAGGCCAGCGTTCTCGAGGGCTTGTTCGACGATCCTTCGCGAGCCCGAACCGAGCTCCCGGGTCACCAGCTTTGCCTGCTGCAGTTCTTTTACATCTATTTCCTCATCCGCCCATTCATGCCCCGCCGGCACCACGCATACCATGTGATCCTGCATGAACGGTTCCACCTGTACGTCTTTGCGCATGGCCGGGCCTTCGATGAGGCAGAGGTGCACCCGATGTTCCACCAGTGCCTCGAGGATGGTCTGTGTGTTACCGCCCAGCACGCTGATTTCTACTTTGGGGTTCTCTTGTAGAAAACCGGCAATTAACCGGGGCAGCAAATATTGTCCGATGGTTTGGGAAGCGCCCAGTGCGAGCCGTCCGGCGCTTCCGCCGGTGGCCGCGGCGACCGCTTCCCGGGCTTCTTCGGAGAGCGCAGCCAGTCTCTCAGCAAAAGGGAGCAGCACTGCACCGGCGGGCGAAAGCGAAACCCGGCCGCCGGCTCGATCGAAGAGCGGAACATCCAACTCTGACTCCAGCGCTTTGATCTGTTGTGTCACCGCAGACTGGGTCAGCAGCAACTCCTCCGCCGCGATGCGAAAGTTAAGGTGATGAGCAACAGCACGAAAGACCCTCAGGCGGAAGTTCTCCATGGTGTAAGGCTATTATTGCTGCAAAGGAGCAAGAGCATGAAAGATCTGTTACTCGTTGGCGCGACCGGTCTGGTCGGCCAATCAGTCTTGCGCCAGGCGCTTGCGGACAGCAGGGTTGGCAAGGTAGTAGCAGTGACCCGTAAGCCTCTGCCGCCGCAGCCCCGACTGGAAAATCCCCTGGTGGATTTCGATGCCTTGCCCGACGATGCGCCCTGGTGGCAGGTGGATGGAGGTATTTGTACCCTGGGCACTACCATGCGCCAGGCGGGTTCGCATCCAGCCTTCCGCAAGGTCGATGTCGACTATCCGTTGACTGTGGCCAGGTTGCTGCGCGAGCACGGCGCGCAGAGCTTTGCTTTTAATTCCTCGATCGGCGCCAACCCGAAAGCGCGGGCATTTTATATGCGCGTCAAAGGCGAGGTGGAGCAGAGACTGATCGCGGGCGGTTTCCCATCGCTTACCCTGGTGCGCCCATCCGGCATCCTGGGCCCGCGCAAACCAAATCGTGCATGGGAGGCGCGCACCATCCGCATGTTCCATACGCTGCGGCCCATTCTGCCCCGTCATTACCGGGTGGTTCCCGCCGACAAGATTGCCAAAGCTCTGCTGGAGGCGGCCATCTCTGCCCCCGCCGGCGTCCATATCGTGGAGTCCGAAAGCTTATAGCAAACTATATTTCCGATAAAAACGGCAGCCGCGGCGCCAAGGCGAAGTTGAGCTGGACCAGGATGATGAAGGCAATACTCGCGTAGGTGCTCCACAGGCAGAGGCCGGCGCCAAAGGCATAAAGACCCTGCGCCACCACGATTCTGCGCTCGATTGCACACTGCCGGTCCAGGGTAATCTCCTCCTGCAACAACCCGGCTCGCCTCGCATAGCGCCAACTGCCGAACAAGACTACCCCGAGCAACAGAATATTGCCCCAGTACGCGAACAGGACGCTGCGATAAGAGATAAATCCTGCCAGCAATCGAGTGGAGAAGGGCATGAGCGACACCGCGAAAAGAAAGGCAATATGAATCCATGAAAGATTCCGATCACTGCGAGAAAAAGAGTTCAGCTGCGCCTG
>DASRRN010000532.1:0-6321 GCA_035695685.1 Acidobacteriaceae bacterium
GCGGTCTCCCGATCGGCGCCGGCTTGAAGCCGTACTCCTCAAAGTACCCCAGCCGCAACCGCACCGCCGAACCGCCAGTCTCTTCATTCCTCCACAATCCTAACTTTGTTCAGGCCGCTCGACGCGTGAACTCGTTCGGCAGCTCTTTCTCATACATATTCCCCGGCTGGGATGCTCGCGAATGACAGTGACAGAAGCGCGCATACTGAGACTGACAGCCGAAAGAGCCATCTTTGCCAGCCTCATGACCATGGGCAAGCGCCTTTAGGATGAGCTTGGGCTAAACCTTTCGGTCGATTCCACAACGAACGCACGCGGTTAGGATCGTACCGACCCGCAAACCAATGGACAGATGCTCACTGGGCCGTTTCGCGTACCGAAAGGGAGAACAACGGAGTTGAAACTGCTCGTCCGGCTTCGTCCCGTGATTTTCATTGCCATCCTGCTTGCCGTCTGGCAGATCGCGATTATGCGGCATCCGGGACAACTGCTGCCTAGCCCGTGGCAGGTCGCCATCGGGCTTGTCGATCTGTTGCGGCACGGCTTGCTCTTCAAGTACGTGGTCGCTTCCCTCTTCCGCGTTACCTGGGGCTTCGGCCTTGCGGTTGTGCTCGCGATTCCTCTTGGTCTCGCCATCGGGTGGTACAGGCGTGCTGAACTGGCGTTGAGCCCGGTGGTGGAAGTACTGCGGCCGATCTCGCCGCTGGCGTGGATTCCGATTGCCATCCTGTGGTTCGGCGTTGGCGACATGTCCGCCATCTTTCTCATTTTTCTGGGTTGCTTTTTCCCGCTGCTGCTGACCGCGATCAATGCTGTGCGGAGCATCCCGGATGTGTACGTGAACGCGGGCCGGAATTTCGGCCTGCGCCCCTTTGATCTCATGCGCCGTGTTCTCTACCCCGCGGTGGTCCCGCAACTACTCATTGGTCTGCGGATTTCGCTCGGCGTGGCCTGGCTGGTGGTGGTGGCGGCGGAGATGATCGCCGTGAATTCCGGCCTTGGCTTTCTCATCGTCGATGCCCGCAACGCAGGCAATCGCTACGACCTGGTTGTTGCCGGTATGGTGGTCATTGGCGTCATTGGGCTATTGCTCGATATAGCCATGCGCTCGCTCGAAAAGATCAAATCTTTCCGGTGGAGCTATTCGGAGGACTAGCAACACATGTCAACACAAGCCGCGGACGCATATGCAACAACACGGGGGGCCGGCTCGCAGGCCAAACTGAGCACGCACGGCGTCGGCATGGTCTTCCATCGCGACGGCAACGCGGTGCCCGTGCTGGAGAACATCAATCTCAACGTCGCGGATGGTGAGTTCGTCTGCCTGCTTGGTCCCACCGGCTGCGGGAAATCCACGCTTCTGAATATCATGGCCGGGTTTCTCTCCCCCACAAGCGGCGAAGTGCGCGTGGACAACGAAGTCGTACAAGGTCCCGATCCACGGCGCATCTTCGTATTTCAGGAACGCGGCGTCTTCCCCTGGCTCACGGTGGAAGGAAACATCGGCTTCGGGCTTGCGAAGCTCGCCCGCGATAAGCGCGAGCGGCGCATCGCGCACTACATTCACATGGTCGGCCTTGAGGGATTCGAAAAGGCCTATCCGTCGGAGCTATCCGGCGGCATGAAGCAGCGCCTGGAAGTGGCCCGCGCCCTGGCCGTCAACCCCGACATGCTTTTCCTCGATGAGCCCTTTGGCGCACTCGATTCCATCACCCGGCTTACCATGCGCCGCGAGCTGCTGCGCATCTGGGAGGCTGAGCGAAAGACGATCGTCTTCGTCACCCACGATATCGATGAGGCGGTGCAGTTGGCCGATCGCGTTGTGGTCATGAGCGCCCGCCCCGCGACCATCCAGCAAATTGTCACTATCGATATTGCACATCCGCGCGATATCAGCTCGGCTCGTTACCTGGAGCTTCGCGACGGCATCTTCGCGCAGATCGGACTGGCCCACAGGATATGAAGCCGCTTCAGTCGCCGCGAAAATGGGAGAAATTCGTATTGCCGGCGATCACCTTCGCATTGTTGCTTGCCGGCTGGTATCTGGCCGTGCGGTGGTCCGGCACAAAGGTCCTTCCATCTCCTCTCGAGGTGAAGAAAGGCCTGATAGAGCTGGTTCAGGCGCATGTCCTCTGGGCCGATATCGCAGATTCCCTCCGCCGCGTTGCCATCGGCTTCGGACTGGGCGCTGTTCTCGGCATCCCGCTTGGGCTCACCCTGGGCTGGTACCCGGAGCTCAATAAGGTCGTCAACCCCGTCATCCAGCTACTCCGCCCCATCAGCCCCATCGCGTGGATACCGGTTGCCATCCTCTTCCTCGGCATTGGCGACCACGCGGCCACCGCGCTCATTTTTCTCGGCGCCTTCTTTCCCATCGTGGTTTCCTGCGTGGATGGGGTAAACAACGTCTCCTCGGTCTTCCGCCGCGCTGGACGTAACTTTGGCCTGAGCCCGCTGCAATTACTCGGGCGCGTCGTCTTTCCCGCGGCTCTGCCCAATATCCTTGTCGGCCTGCGTATCGCCTTTGGCATCGCGTGGCTGGTCGTTGTTGCCGCCGAGATGGTCGCCGTAGAGTCCGGCCTCGGCTTTCTCATCATCGACTCGCGCAACTCGGGCAAGCGCTACGATCTTGTCGTTGCCGCCATGCTGCTCATCGGCATCATCGGGCTTGCGCTCGATTATCTTTTCCGCGGACTGGAGCGGATCAAGTCCGTTCGCTGGGGCTTTCGTCATGAGTCTTAAAGCCAAACTGATCGTCCTTGCCGTTGCGTGGATGGCGGTGATCACCGCGCTGCACGGCTGGCTGAACGTGAACTGGGCCACCATCCTTAACGACTACCGCCCGCTGGCTCAGCGAAAGATCGTCGTCGCCTATGTTCCGGTCACCTGCCAGCTTACTTGCCCGGTCACGGACTACATCTCCAAGTTCTCGCACAATGGCGAGATCTTCATTCCGCGGCTGTTTCAGGGTTTCCCGGAAATCAAGGAAGCGCTCATTTCCAACAGAGTGCAGGCTGCCTTTATCGTCGCTCCGCTCGCCATCGCCCTTCGGGCACAAGGTGTCCCGATTAAGATCGTCTATCTCGGCCATCGCTACGGCAGCGCTCTCGTCGTGCAGAAAAACGGCCCCATCCATTCCGTCACCGACCTCCGTGGTCGCACGGTAGCCATTCCCAGTCGCTTCTCCGACGAACGTCTTATGCTCTATCGGGCCATGAAGATGGCTGGTCTCAAGCCGGGAGATGTCAAAATGCCGGAGATGGCTCCGCCCGATGTCGCCGGTGCGCTTCGCGCAGGCGCCATCGACGGGTTTGTGATGGGCGAGCCATTCCCCTCACAGGCAGAGATGGGCGGCTATGGCCGCGTCCTCTTCCAGGCGAAGGAGGTCTGGCCGGATTACATGTCCTGCATTCTTGTCGTTCGTCAGGACCTGATCGATCAGCGCCCCGAAGTGGTGCAACAGTTGGTAGACGGCATCGCACGCTCCGGCTTGTGGCTGGATAAAGGCAAGCCCCAGCGCGAAGACGCTGCGGATTTCGTGGGCCGCTTTTACTACAATCAGAAGCCGGCGCTGCTGCGCTGGGCGCTGACCAAGCCGCTGGACCGCGTTGTCTACAGCCAGCTCGCGCCGCGCAAAGCTGATTTCGATCTGGTGCGCGACCTCATGATCGAGACCGGCGTGCTGAAGAAGAAGATTGAATTTTCTGAATACACCGACACTCGTTTTTCGAGTGTTGCCAGCAGCCAGACACCATGGCGCTACCAGCCCGGACTGGCAGCTGCGCGATAGCTACGGAGGCCAATATGATTCGCAGACGATTCCTCGGAATGATGACGCTCGCCGGAGTTGGCGGAGTGGTGGCCATGGAAGGCATGGACTTGGCCGAGAAGAAGACCGTTACCTTCCGCATCAGCGGATTTACCTGCATCACCTGTGCGGTCGGCCTGGAGACGCTGCTCGAAAAAGAAAGAGGCGTGATCCGGGTGAAGGCCAGTTATCCGGAGAACACCGCGACCGTGACCTATCACCCGAAATTGGCCTCCGAGCAGTCCGTGGTGAAGTTCATCGAGAGCGCCGGATTCAAAGCCACCCGGGAAGGCTGACCAAGGGGCCCACGTGTTCTCTTACTTCACGACCAGAACGAGCAATGTATTACGGACCGTATTGCCGCTGGTCGCCTGCAAGGTGAAGGGATAGGTTCCAGGCTGAATGCTGGCGGTACTCCCATTACTGCCGCATCCGTTTATGCCGCCGAGCAGCACCAACGCAATGACGCACCCCAGAATCGTCTGCCGCATCCGTGCGCGTTGCACAGATGCAATGGCCAACGCCGCCACCAGAAGCATCAGCAGCCATTTGATTTTTCCTGATGTACCAGACGGCGGCCCTCCGATTCCAGCAGCGGACATTCCCCCATTGGTGTTGACCGTGACGGTTACACGAGACTGGCTGGACCCATCGAGGGTGACGGATGGCGAGCTGAAGGAGCAGACGATCCCCGGCTGGGCGCCCATGCAGGCGAGCGAAACTTTGCCGACGAATCCGCCAGTGGGCGTGACGGCAAGCGCATACGACGCCGGACTGCCGGCTGAGACGGTCGCGGAAGACGGCGACGTCGTCAACGAGAAGCCGCTGGCGCCGCAACCGAGGACCACGTCTGCCTGACCGGTGAGTTGATTTACGCTGCCGGCGCTGATTCCACCCCCGCCGGCCGCCGACAACTGCTGCATATAGGCGCCCAGCGTGGTGTTTCCCGCATCCGTCTGGCCCTGCTGAAAGTCTTGCAAGGCGGTGTTCAGCAATGCGAGCAGATCGCTGCGGAGTGAGGCGTCAGTGATGCTGGCGGTCTGGGTGGAATTAATCAGCGCCTGCACGAAGTCCGCGGGCTTGAGCGTCACGCTGGTGGCGGTGCTGGCCTGGATACCAGGGGAACCGTTGAGCCATGCCTTGGCGTAAAGACTGTGGGCGCCGCAGGTATCAGGAGTAAAAAACGACCGGTGATAGTAGGGCACCCCCGGGTCCATGTACGAGATCGTCTGCACATCGATCATCTTTCCGTTTTTGGCGGGATCGCCGTCGTAATAAGCAATATTGACCGATTGCGTGGGTGCGCCTGCTGACTGCAGCGTCGCGACGACTTTGGTCCGCTGACCCAACTCAATCTGTGCATTCGTGGAGAGGGAGAGACGCTGGAGAGAGCCGCTGCCTGGTGTTGCCCCCGGAGCGCTCTGCGGCAGGATAAAGAACGGCTGGTGCACGGGATACATGCCGACGTTGTTACTGTGAGCTTCGGTCGCTACCTGAGTAATTTGCGTAAGGTCAGGACCGGGAATGGCCGTCAGGCCGTGATCCGGCATTTCGGGCATCGGCTTCCCGTTGGCACCCGGCATCCAGACCACCACCCAGAAGACCATGTTGACCTTGCCATTTTTGGTGGCGGGAAAATCGCTGGGCAGAAAGTCCACGCTGGCCAATTGCCAGTTAGGCGCATCATTTCCATCGGGAGATTCGAAGCCTGGTATCAATGGGATGATCTGGTCTTGCCCAATCGAGAAGCTGTCGCCGCACAGATTGCCGGCGTTGCATCCGGCGCCGGTCTTCCAGTCCTTGCAACTCCCCTCGCTCGAACCTGAACCGCTGCAGTAAAGCTGGCCGTAGAAGTGCACGTGTACCGGAGCCGTCGTATCCACCAGGCTGTAGTTGTAGACTCGGGCGGTCAGCTTCAATGCATCATCAGGGCTGGCTTCGGCTAGATTGGGGCTGGAAGGAAGGCTCAGATTCTGAAAGCCTCCCGCACTCGCCCTGTTGATATAAAACCCCTTCATGAAATAGAACTGCTGGTCTATCGGAGACGTGCTGCCGGAATTGGGATAGGTGCGATCGGCCAGGTTGAAGGTCGCCTGTTGTTGGTTCTTGTCCCAGTTCCAGCGCTCGGGATGGTTCAACGCGACATCCGGTTGGGTATAGATGTTTTGCCACCAGGAATCATTTCCGGAGCAGGTCAACTCACGGCCATAAGCGGCGAGCGGGTTAGCGACGTATCCGGTGAAAAGCGGCCCGAGGCCGCCGACATCAACCGGTTTCGTGCCTTCCGGATTCCCCACGGCGAGGCAGCCATCCGCGGCAGGTGTCTGTCCGGCCTCGCACGCATTCTCGGAAGCAGGATGTGTTGTGTTTTGGAGGCCGAAGATGTACTGGCCAAACCCGTAGGTGCAGCACTGAGAGGTGTAGCCAAAATCCGGTTTGGTGATGGTGATGCCCTGCGAGGAGCTCAGCGAGGCGGTGGATTCGTTAAGCGTATTGAGAGAGGCGCTGGCCGC
>DASRRN010000533.1:0-7190 GCA_035695685.1 Acidobacteriaceae bacterium
TGGCGCAGTCGAGCAATGGGGCCAACACCGGCTGCGTGTACACATTGGGCGCGACTGGAACGGACTTTTCACTCACCGGAAATGCCGATGTCCAGGCTCCGCAATGCGGGATAAATGTTGATAGCTCCGATACGTCAGCAGCCATGTCCTTGACTGGAAACGTCACGCTCGACGCGGCATCGATCGGCATCGTTGGCGGCTACAAAAAGACTGGCAACATACACCTGACGCCTGCATCGCCGAGCACTGGAATCGTACCCTATAGCGACCCTTTGTCTTATTTGCCCGGATACAGTTGCACCGCAGGTTCGTGTACTCCATCCGGCGGCGGTTCGAGTATTTCCTGCCAGACTGCGCAAAGCATCACCGGCAACCGGACCGTCACTCTCTCGCCCGGATGCTACGACGGACTTTCGTTCGGCGGAAACTCCAACGCGACCCTGAGTCCTGGAACCTACATCATCAACGGGAGCGCTGGCCTTTCGTTCAGCGGAAACAACAACGTCAGCGGTACCGGCGTCACCATCTACATTGCCAATGGATCCCTCTCGATGGTTGGCAATACCGTTCTGGATCTTTCAGCGCCGACATCTGGCACCTACGCGGGAGTCCTTTTTGATCAGAGCCCTAGCGACACCAGCGCTGCATCGCTCGTCGGCAATTCTGGTTCTGACATCGAGGGAGTGATGTATTTTCCGACCGCGAGTTTTACCCTGACCGGAAATAGCGGCACATCCATCTACACCGACTTCGTGGTAAGTTCGCTCAGTCTCGTCGGCAATGCGAGCTTCCAGGACTATGCCTCGCTGGGCGGCAGCGTCACCTCTCCCATTACCGTTGTGACCTTGGTGGAGTGAAATATGAAAAAGATCTTCGCAGCAGACTCCTTCATACACAAGTTTCAATTCCAGCCATTCGCGTTCCGTTCTCTCCCGCGCCGCGAAGCTGGCCAGAGCATGCTGGAGGTCGCCCTCTGCCTGCCCATCTTCTTCATCCTGATCTTGGGAACCGCTGAGATCGCCAGCATCGCGTGGTCCGCCGTTCAGGTTCAGAATGCAGCGCGCGCGGGAGCACAATTTGGCGCCCAATCCAGAGCAGCTGCTTCAGATACAACTGACATCACCACCGCAGCGAAACGCGACGCCCCCGCGCTCACGACCATGACTGTAACGCCAAACCAGTCATGTCAGTGCATCAATACCTCCACCGGCGCCACGGCCGGCTCAGGTTGCGCCACGATTACCGAATGCCCGTCTCCCTACGTGATCATCGAGCAGATCCAAGTCAATACCTCCGCAGCCGTGACGCCGCTGTTTCATTTGCCGGGCCTGCCCGCTTCGTACACGCTCGCGGGCCAGGCCATCATGGATGTAGAAAAATGAGCGGAAGTTTTCCATTTCTTCGAAGCGGTATTCCGGCGCGGAGCGAGGAAGGATCCTCCATCGTGGAATTCGCTCTGACATTTATCGTTGTCATGGGCCTTCTCTTTGGCGTCATGCAAATATGTCTCGCGTTTTATACCTACCAGGTGGTCAACGAATACGCGCGCGAGGGTACGCGTTACGCCATCGTTCACGGATCGAACTGCTTTCTGGCGAACGGCACCACTTCCTGCTACAACGACACGAACGCGGAACTCCAGACCGTAGTTCAGAACTACGGGTACCCCGGCATCACTGCGAGCAATGTCGTCGTGACGGCTGCGTATAATCCGGCACCCGGACAAACTGCTTGCCTGACGACAGGCTGCAAAGGCACCGGCGACCAGGTGACGGTGACGGTGACGTATCCCTATACGCTGTCGGTCCCATTCATTCCCAGCAAAACCTGGACCATGTCCAGCAGCTCCACGATGATCATCTCGCAGTAGATCAGCCGCGCACAGCGTTCGCGCGCCAGCAGTTCAAAGATCGTCTGCTTGCCGCAGCGACGGGCGTATATGGTTCACACATACGCCGTAGCTACCGCACGATAGATTCGCTGGACGCCGAGGTGCAGACCTTCCTTCTGTTCAGAAGTAGATCTTCCCGCCAAGCTGAATTTCACGCGGATCATGTGCGGAAGTGACCTGTCCATACGAAGAAGAATCTGTGTTGACGGTGACCGCTTCGAAGTTTGTGTGATTGAATGCGTTGAAAAATTCTGCACGGAATTGGAAGCTGGCGCGCTCGCCAAACTTGACGTTCTTGATCGCCGACAGGTCCCAAAGCTCGATACCGGGGCCGAGCAGGTTTCCGCTGCTGGAGTTCCCGAAGTGACCGACGGCATCGACAAAGGAAGCGGTGCTGAACCACTGCGCCTGCTTTTTCATGAGGTGCAGCGGAGCGACTTTATCCGGACGCGGAGCGATGTCGGCCACATCCATGTTGAGACCACCGAAAAACGTGTTCGGAGGGCTACCGGCAGCACATCCAGTAAGGGGTGCTTGGGCTAACGGGCAGTCGAAGTTATCCGACGACTGCCTTACCGTGAGCGATTGTCCTGAGTCGAACTGTGTGATTCCAGAAACCTGCCAGCCACCCAGAGTGTGCCCCACCAGTCCATGCTGCTCTCTGAAAAAGGGAAGCTCATAGACGTAGTTGGCGACAAAGGTCTGCGGCTGGTTGAGCGCCGAAGGGCCGTAGTCGATGCTGGGATTGTAGGTGTCGTACGTTTCCGTACCCCGATCATTCGACTGATTCGTAAGAGTCTTGCTCCAGGTGTACGCAACTCCTAACGTCAAACCGTAGTTGGTGTGATGTTGCAGTGATACCTGCAGCGAGTGATAGTTGCTGGAGGTGTTCGGAATGCGCGAAGCAAACCAGGAGTAGCCCAGATTCGGCACGGCCGCAGTCACATAGGCGTTCGGATCGGCCTCTCTCGATGCCAGCGTGGGTTGATTGATGTCCCGTTCTCCTAACAGATGACGCCCGAGCGAACCAACATAGGCGATCTCCATGACCGTGCCGGGCATCAGCTGTTGCTGAACGCCGAGATTAAAGTCCATGTAGGAGGGGTTGGGCATGGTTGGATCGCCGGTGGAGACGATGTGGTTGGGGCCGAGCGAAACGGCGGAAGACCCCGCGAGCGGATGATCGAATTGCGTGTTGTTGATGGTTGCTGTCTGCACCAGCGGCGGATCCTGGAAGGCGTTCTGCTCCCAGATGCCGTTGAGCATGCGGTCATAGAAGATGCCGTAGCCGCCACGGACCGCCGTCTTGCCATTTCCGAACACGTCGTAGGCAAAGCCTAGCCTGGGTGCGATGTTGTTCTTCGGATCAGGATTGACATGTGCACCGTAGGGAGAACAGGTAATACCCGGAGCGATGGCTTGGGCACGGGTACAGGCCGAACCGGTGGGGAAGATCAAACCGTTCACATACGTCGCCGGTATCTGGTTGCCGCTAAAGTTGCCGTTTGTCGGGTCAATGACCGGAGCGTTGGCCGAGTTAAAGAGTGTCGGATCGAAATTGTTCAGGGTGTCCAGAACATCGGCCGGAGATGGGAAATAGCTATAACGCAGCCCCACGTTGATCGTGAGCTGACTGGTAAGCTTCCAATCGTCCTGTACATACGCTTCGAAGTTCCAGTAATGCAAATCGGGAACCGTGTCGCGGTTGTTCTGGGAATAGGTTTGAACATTGCCTAACAGAAAATCCTGGAAATCAGCAAAGAGAAAATTCGCTACGCCGCTGGAAGCATTCTCCGTTTTCAACATCTGCGAAACCGTGGCCCCGGCCCGGAGTGTGTGTCGGCCCAGAGTCATGGAATAGTTGTCGAACAGTGTCCTGTCCAGATTGCGCTCGAAGTAAGGAGTGCTTCCGTAGTCGAACCCCTGAATAACGCCGTCGCCCCCGACAAAAGAGATACCGGGAATACGACCATAGGGATCGCTATAAGCGGTGTTGTTGGTGAGTTGTTTGGCGATTGTGGGGCTGTTGGCGAGGGAACCAGCCGTGAAGCTGGACGAGATCGTTCCCTGGGTATAGGCGAACTCCGCTTCATTGACCATGCGCGGGGAGATCGTCCAAGTCAGGTTGCCGACTACGTTCTGTCCCGGTGCATTCACCACAGAACCGGCTACGCCGGGAAAATTGGAATTGGCGAAAAGACCCTGCGGAAAGTTCTGTGGCGTTTCATCCTGCATGGCGCGGCCGAAAAAATGCAGCTTGTCGCTGAAATTGTGATCGAGGCGAACCAGGTCTTCGCGGGTGTTTCCCAACTGGGAGTAGCTCGCGACATACTGGCCATTGCTGTTATTTACGGGAAACTTGTCGTACAGGTTTGTCAGATACACTTTCGCGTTCTGGCTGTAACACGTTGGATTGATCGTGCTCGTCTGCGTGGTCGGGTTGTAGGCAACGCAACCGGGAGGCGCATTTGTGATCTGTCCGGCAAATGTGCCGTTTAATTCCGCCTGCGTCGGGGGTTGGAGGCTGGTGGTTACCGGAGAACTGACCTTGCGCCACTCTTCGGACCAGAAGAAGAAAGTCTTATCTTTCGAGGTGTTATATACCTTCGGGATATACAGCGGTCCGCCAATGGTGAATCCGTAGTTGTTGTACCGTTCGATCGCTCGCGGGATGATAGGTGTAACGTTTTTGTTGAAGTAGCTATTGGCATTGAATATGTTGTTGCGATTGAACTCGTACGCATCGCCATGGAAAGCACTGGTTCCGGATTTGGTGGCCACCAGGATTTGGCCACCACCGCTGCGGCCGAAGCCGGCATCGTAGGTGCTTCTCTCCAGCGTAAACTCCTGAATCGCATCCACGCTCGGCACATTCAGCAGTGTGGCGTTGGAGCCGCTGTCGTTGATATCCGCTCCGTCTACTGTCCAGTTGTTGGCGGTGTCGCGAACGCCATTCACTGCGACCGAGGAGGTATTGTTCAGGCCGAAGCCGACTTCATCCGGCAAAGCGCTGACAACGCCTGGTTGCAGAGTCACCAACTGCTCGAAATTCCGGTTATTCAGTTGCAATTCTCGAACTTGCGTTCCGGAGATCGTGCCTGCCAGCGCGCTGGTGGCGGTATCGATGCTCACTGCGCTCTGTTGCACAGTGATCGTCTGGCTGCCACCGCCCGGCTTGAGCGTCGCATCCACGGAGCGGGTCTGCGCAACATTCAAAACAACGTTCTGAGCCGCGTACGTTTGAAATCCGGCGACCGTTACCGTAACTGAGTAGTTGCCAGCAGCCAGGTTGGTTGCCGTGTAGCTGCCGCGTGCATCCGTCTGGACTGTTCGAGAGGCGCCATTCACTCCGTTTTGCGCGATCGTTACTGTCGCGCTCGGGATCGCGGCTCCCGAAGGATCGGTCACTGTACCAAGAAGGGTGGCCGCTAACTCCTGGCCCTTCGATATCATCGAACAGCACAGAAAGAGAAACGTAAGAGTCGCAATGAGCAACTTTTGCTTTTGCATTCTGAAGAGCCCCCTGAAGACGCACTGGTTCGGAATTGCCTGAGCAGGTGACGTCGCTTTTCTTACGCAAGCGCGCCATTATCTTGCCTGTTGCTTCAGCCTGGTCAAGCCTTGAGAGAAAGACACGTGCAGAACGCTTGTGCCTGATTGGGCAAAAGTAGCCAACAATGCCATATCTGTCAATCAAAACTTTCGTTCGGAAGCGAATTGAACATTCTGCGCCATTTTTCGGGAAGTCTGCGCACGGGCATTCGGTAAGGTTATCCGATATGAAGGACAACTCTCGCGGGAAGGCCTGGAGTGGAACCCACCTGAAGTTTCGGCTATGCGTGCTCAGCCTCGTTGTTCTGTGCGCGCCCTTGTGCCAGTTGCTCTGGGGCCAAAGTGCATCAGAAAAGAGCGCCTCGACTCAGCAGCAATTCACGCAATATGTAGCGCACGGATCGCAGGCTTTGCAGCAGGGAGACAACGCCGCGGCGGAACAAGCATTCCGGAAGGCTCTTGACCTGGATCCACGATCCGTGGAGATTCTGAACAACCTCGCGATTTCCATTGCGCGCCAACAGCGGGAAGCCGAGGCGATCGCCCTATACGAACGCGCCCTTAAAATCAAACCCGGCGACGGTGTAACAGAACGCAACTTGGGCGTCGCATATTTTCGCGCGCATCAATACGGGCAGGCGCTCCCATTGCTCGAAACTTCGGCGAGGACAAGTGCCTCCTTTCAAACGCTCGAACTTGCCGGACTGGATGCCTTCGCGCTGGATCGCTACCAGGAGGCAGCGCGCTATCTCCAGGCGGCCCATCGTCTGCAGCCCACCGACATCGAGACGCTGGACATGCTCGGCAAAGCGTATCTGCGGACTAGGAATTACGCGGGCGTGACCGATGTCTTCCGTCAGATCATGACGCTCAATCCCGACTCTGCGGCGGCGCACACGATGATGGCAATGGCCTATGACAAGATGTATCGCGAAGAGGATGCGATCCGGGAGTTCGAGGCTGCTCGCGCCTCCGATCCGACCTATCCTGGCATTCACACCGGACTCGGCATTATCTACTGGCGGAACGATAATCCTGATGCGGCGGAGCGCGAGTTTCGCGAAGAGTTAAGCCGCTACCCACAGGATCCGATCGCGAACTGCACGTTGGGCCGGATTCTGCGCCGACGCAACAAGACTTCAGAGGCGATCGTTTACCTGAAAGCTGCGCTCGCGGTGAATCCGTCGTATCGAGACGCGCTGCTGGAGCTGGGCGAGTCCTATATCAGACTCGAGCAACCGGCTCTGGCGGTCGAGCCATTGAAGAAGGCGATTGCCCTGGCGCCCGATGACCCAGAGGCGCACTTTATTCTCGGAACGGCTCTGGACAAATCAGGAAATTCAGTAGAAGGAGCGAAAGAGCGCCAAATCTGCGCGCAGCTTCGCGCGCGGCAACGCGCACAGGGAACGAAACCCACGACGGTTCAATGACTGGGGCATCGCGCTTTTCCTGACTTGATGCCACTCGGCCGATGAGACAGGGCTTACTTGCCGATGCAGAAGCTGGAAAAGATCCGGTTCAAAATGTCATCCGCAGTCGTAGCTCCGGTGAGCTGATCGAGCTGTTGCAGCGCCGTATATAGATCCAGCAGCAGCATTTCATGCGGAACGCGCTCCGCCAATGCACCGCGCGCGCGCGACAACGCCTGCGTGCATCCCTCGAGCGCCTCATAGTGCCGGAGGCTGGTCAGCATCCCGCCTTCGGCACTGTTTCCTGGGTTGCTTTCAGAGCCGCGCACCCGCTCCAG
>DASRRN010000534.1:0-18226 GCA_035695685.1 Acidobacteriaceae bacterium
GCCACTTCGCTCGAAACCCTGCACCCAATACTCGACCGACCGCGGGGCGTCCCCCAACAGCTTCGCTACTTCCGGACAGGTCATACCTTGGGCCACCAAAAGCACCCCGTGGAGTCGATGGTCATACCGCGATTCTTCCGAACGACGAATCTCATCCTGCAACCCGAGAATCATCGTCGCCGAGTCAGCAATGGTTAGAGCACGCATGCCTCCATCAGAACATGATCCGCAATAATGCGCAATTACTTATGACGCTGTGTTTAGATCAGGGTTTTAACCCTGACACTATAGTTTCTGCATTTCTCCCGGGTTTGCCAGATGGCTGAATGAAGGCAGGATCACACAACCAGACGGTTTGGGTACGAGGTGCATTGCTTTCCAGCCCCGAGCTGTAACAGCTGTTGGTAGCGCAAAGTCCCGTAGGGACGACCTGATAATAGCCCAGTACGGTTCGGCACATACAAGCTGCACAGAATTAGAAAGAAGGTGTAGCGCCGAACCAGTGCTGGGTACAGCGGACCCTAGGCACCATAGTTTGTGACAGGCTACAGCATGATCAGTGCCAGCCCTGGACTTCAGTCCAGGGTCAAACCCGCGAGAACGCTTTATCTTGCAAATACCGGGCTTTACAGGCTGCGGAAAAGCCGAATTCTTTGAAGGGGACGGCCTTCAGGCCGTTCGTAAGTGATTGAAAATCTGTTCGGCTTTAGCCGCTGAGGGAACAGCTTTCGCCCCCTGTTCGACCTTTTTCCGCAGCCTGTTTAGCCCTGGTGAAAATGCCCCTCCGCATCAACCCGTACGTTCTTGGTGACCTCGACGACAGCCGGACGCCGCGCGCTTCTCCAATCCGATCGCATGGCTCAGCTTCTAGTGGATGTTCTTGCGGAGAATCGTCGAATGAGGCGGTTTCTGCTGCATGAATTTGTAATCATGCCCAATCACTTCCATCTGCTGTTGACCCCTGCAGTGGAAGTCCCGCTGGAAAAGGCACTGCAGTTGATCGGCGACTGCACGCATACGATATACGCCTGCCCCCGTCGCCTACCAGCACGGCCGTCAAGCGCATCCCCCAGGGGCTTAAAGCCCTCGGGAACTCATGGTTTGATGTCAGCGACTCACAGCGTTCAGTACGATGTGCATTCCTTTCCAGCCCTGGAGTTGCGACAGCTGTTTGTAGCGTAAAGTCCCGCAGGGACGGCCTGATAATAGCCCAGCACGCAGTGCTGGGTCTGGAGTTTCTACATATTTCGGAGTTGCGAACTGGCCGGCGGAAGACATTTTTGCGGTATTTGGATCAACGAACCGCCTAAGCTGTGCCAGCCCCGGACTTTTAGTCCGGGGAAAAGCCCTGGACTTCAGTCCAGCGTCAAACCCGCGTGAACGCTACGGTATATCGATTCAGGGCTTTACAGGCTGCGGAAAAACCGAATTCTTTGAAGGGGACGGCCTTCAGGCCGTCCGTAAAACGTTGAAAACAGGTCCGGCTTTAGCCGCTGAGGGAACAGCTTTCGCTCCCTATTCGACCTTTTTCCGCAGCCTCTGAAGCCCAATTCTCTTTTCCTCCTTTACGGCACGACTGAAGTCGTGCCTGATACAAAGCAAAACCCAAAACTGAAGCTCGATAAACCATACCCAGGATCGAGAAAATGTAGAAACTCCAGGGCCGGGGATTTATCCCCGGCGAGCCAAGGACGTCAGTCCAGGACGTTAGTCCTGGGTCTGCTCGATCCGATCGGAACAGTCCCGCAGGGACGGCTGAAAGTTGCCCAAAGGCGCGCCCCGAGGCTCAGGAGAGAAGAGCCAGGCGGGACTCGATGTCGGCAAGGGCCGATTCCAATGCGGCCCGGCGCACTGGACTGGACGTACGCTCGGAAAGAATGCGTTCGCGTTGTAGTTCGAGTTCTTGCCTCTGCCGCTCGACCTTTGCCCGCTCCAATACGTTTCGCTTGGCGGCATCGATCAAAGCACCCGAAGCGGTTAGATCTGCAGCTGATTGCTGCTCTTCAACAGACTTGCTCTCCCATCCACGAGCCATGTCTTTATGGTACGCCAAGCAGAGGTAATCTCGCTCGTGTTATGTCTCACTGAGCCGTTGTCCTAAACCTTTTAAATCATGCAGCCGTCTCATTTCAGAACGGTCTGCGGAGGAATTATGAAAGTCTGGCGAATTCAATCGTTCGGGATTGACCAGCTGGTGTTAGCGGACCTGCCCCGGCCCCGCCCCGGGCGCGGAGAAGTGTTGGTCAAAGTTCATGCAGTGTCCCTGAACTACCGCGATCTGCTCATGGTGCGCGGCCATTACAACCCCAAAATGCAGTTGCCTCGTATCCCCTGCTCCGATGGAACGGGCGAAGTGGTCGAGGTGGGGGATGAGGTGAACGATGTCGCGGTAGGGCAACGGGTGGCGGGCATCTTCATGCAGCATTGGCTTGACGGCGCGCCGACAGCGGAGACCAGCCGCGGCGCACTGGGCGGCGACGTGGACGGGATGTTGGCGGAATACGTAGTGCTGCAACAAAGTGGCGTGGTCCCTATCCCCAAACATCTCTCTTATGCAGAAGCGGCCACGCTTCCTTGCGCCGGAGTCACTGCATGGAATGCTCTGGAACATGCGACGCACGTAAAGCCTGGAGATGTAGTGGTAATCCAGGGGACCGGAGGGGTTTCGATCTTTGCCCTGCAATTCGCGAAGCTGGCGGGCGCGACGGTGATTGGCACTTCGAGTAGCGACGAAAAATTGGCGCGGGCTAAAACCCTGGGACTGGACGCAGGCCTCAACTATCGACAGTCTCCCGAATGGGCAAAGTGGGTTCAGCAGCAAACCGGCAATCGCGGCGCCGATCTGATTGTCGAAGTCGGTGGGGCTGGGACTTTCTCCCAGTCTCTGCAAGCGGTGCGCTTTGGTGGTACAGTCGCGCAAATCGGAGTTTTGAGCCAGTCAGAACAACCGTTGCCCATCCCTCTGATCCTCCACCGCCAGGTTCGCGTCCAGGGTGTTTACGTGGGTTCACGAGCTCATTTCGAAGCCATGAATCGGGCGATCACGGCCAGCAGTACGCGTCCGATGGTGGATCGGATCTATGCATTCGATGAGGCCCGCGAAGCGCTCAAAACCATGGAAAAGGGCCTCCATTTCGGAAAAATCGTAATCCAGGTTGTTGCTTGATGGCCGGTAATTCCCAGTGTGGCTACGGCTATCTGATTGAAACTGCTGGGCTACCGGAAGGACAGTAACTTTTGGGTGATCCGTTGGGGACGAAAGCTGTATTTTCCCTACGACAAACGCGACATTTTCGTGCAGAATGCATCTTAACAGTACGATTTTTAACGACAACAAACCCGGCGTTTGGATAAGGGAGCTTTTTATGACATGGATTCAAAATCTGCTTGGTTTCTTCTACGACATTATTTTTGGCTGCCGCCATTGGAGTCAGACAAGGCCGTTCACGCTCGAGCAGCAAACCTATAAGGTTTGTCTCGACTGCGGCAAACAGATCTATTACTCACGGGAGCGGATGACGCCGCTGAGTGCGCGGGAAGTGCGCCGGATGAAGGCTGAAGCAGGCCTTCCAGTTACCGTGATTGCCACCTCGATGAACGCGGGCGATTTTCTCACCCAGCGCGCGAATAAGTCGAACGCGGCCGCTTAACCATTTAGTTGTCCAGCCGAAAGGCTGAAGCTCCGTATCGTATGGCCGCAATGCGTGCAGCCCGATACGGAGCTTTTTCATATCCGCGACCAAGTTGCTTGAAAACGCTACTGTAACAGTTTCTTTTACAGGGCCGCTCGTGGTGCCGGCCACTCGCTCCACGGAAGAAGCAAATGAAATTTGCCATCGGGCGCATCCAGGTAACATACAAATCCTGATCGCGGTGCCGGTGGGAGAACGAGTACCACTAACATTCCCACTCTGCCCTTGTCTCTTCCCATTTCGGGTGATTAGTAGCCCAGGTTTCCTCAACTCGTATTTTCATGAGACTCCCTCCCTCTGCTGGCATATCCTTACCTTTGTCCGTAACCCTTTCGGGAACCAGTCGTCTATCAAAGGGCTGAGAGCGTCGAGGCGATGCATGGAGCAGCGATGCGAAAATCCGCAGAGTATTCACCGTGGGTTTACCTCGAGACGAAAGAAATTTGCCTGGCCTTCCGCCGAAGAAAGCCACACCTCGCGGGTCTTTATGAGGCACGGTAGAACCCATCCCAGGCTGCTGCCTCTCGCCACCCCCTGTCTGCTTCTGCTGGCCGCAGGTTGCGGAGCCATGAGCTCCCCTGTAGCCGCCAGCCCGGGCGGCATGGTGATTAACGCGGATAAAGCCACGATTGATACCACCACCACTGACCAGTTGAGCGCTAAGGCGGCCTCCGGTGCCTCCGCGAGCGTCAAGTGGACGATCGCGGCGGGGCAAAACGATGCTTCTCTGGGCCAGGGAACGATCAGCGAAAATGGCGTCTACACGCCCCCGCCCTTGCTTTCCCGGGACCAGGTACAGGTTCAGGTCACCGCGAGCTCACGCAGTGATCCGGCGGCAACAGCGAGTTACCTGCTGACCGTCACGCCTGGATTTGTCCAGGTGCTAACCCCAGAAACCGCCAGCGTTGCGCCAGGGGGCACGGTTCAGGTCAAAGGCGAGATCGCTGAAGTCAATTCCGGGTCGGTCCATTGGTCGCTGGCGACCAGTGCGGGGGGTGACACCGATCCGGGCGACAGCTACGGCAGCATCAGTGAAACCAGGTGCCATCACTCCACTCGGACCTACACTTACTGCACCGCGACCTATACTGCCCCGCGCGCGTTGCCTTCCGGCAGTCCCTCTGTCTTTTTGGTGGGGCTGGCGGCCGGAAATCCTCACTCCGCCGCAGCCCTGCACATTCTGCTGAACGGGGCCGGATTCAATAGCTCAGGCCTGCAGAACCAGGCAGCACAGACTGGCTACGTGCAGATGGGCTCGTCAGGGGGCAATGCCAACGATTACGACTCAAAAAAGGAGATCGGCAAGGACGGCGGCACCAGGGAATATGTAAATGACTGTTGCGGGGGAACGCTGGGAGCGCTGGTCGCGGACCGGAACGACAATCTTTTCATTCTGAGCAACAACCATGTGCTGGCCGAATCAGACCAGGCGCGCACCGGGGATACCGTCGTGCAACCCGCGCTGGTTGATTTGAATTGCAATCCGCAAGCCGGTCGCGCCGTGGGCTCCTTGCGCTATGTGGTTCCCATCCAAAGTACTCAAACCAATGTAGATGCGGCGCTGGCTGCGGCGACGCCCGCAGTCGACGGAACCGGGGCGATCCTGCAGTTGGGGCCATCGATCAATGGCGTGCTGACTCCCGCTGCGCCTGCCGCCGGGGGAGGAGAGGCACTCACTGCCAGCCTGCTGAACCAGTTGCGCGTAGTCAAGAGCGGGCGAACAACAGGATTGACCTGTTCGACCGTAAACACGGTAAACCTTACGGTGCAAGTGGATTACTACTACGATTGCGCCGAAACCCAGCGCTATTACACCAAGACATACGTCAATCAGATCGGCATGCCCGGGGCCAGCTTCGCAGATAGCGGAGACTCAGGAGCGCTGGTGCTCGACGCCAGCAACGCCGAGCCGCTAGGCCTGTTCTTTGCCAGCGGCGCCGATGACAGCAATCACGGCTTCAGCGTAGCCAATCCTATCCAGGATGTGCTGAGCGAACTGGGACAGAAGAGCCAGGCAGACGGGCAGGAGTTCCAGATTGCGGGCGGAGCTCCCCATCCCATCACCTGCTCCAACTACGATGAGCACACTCCACCGGCAACCCGTAGTGTGAGCTCAATTCAGATGGCGGCTGCAAAATCCGCGGCCGAATCCGCAAATGTCCAGTTGCTCCGGCCGGATAACGGCGTCCTGGGCACGGCTACGGGCAAGAGCCTGGACAGCCCGGGCGAAGCAGCAGTCATCGTCTACGTGGACAAGAACAAGCCTGGTGTCGCCATTCCCAAAGTGATCAATGGCATACGGACACTGGTGATCCCCACGGATGTGGCGAGCCTGAATGCAGGCATCGCACCTACAACGCTGCCCCAGGTGGAAGGCATCCACCTCCCCGCCGACGTTCTGCGTGCCGCTACCGCGGTACAACGGCAATTTGCGCCGCAGTTGATGGCAGATCCGGCGTTCTTCGGCGTGGGCGTGACCCAGAGCTATGACAATCCTGCGGAGGCGGCGCTGCTGGTGCTGGTGGATCTGACGAAAACTCCGCGTTCGATGCCCGATCTAGCCGGCGGATTGCGGCTACGCTATATGCGGGTCAATCGCCTGCACGTGACACGGTCGAAATTCGCCCCGGTGGAGCAAGCGCCGCGCTGCACGGTTCCCTCCTCGCGGCAAGCGGTTGTTAACCCTTAAGGACTGTCCCCTTGAATCTAGGCATTCTGGGCGGTTGTGGCATGGGCGGGTACTGGAGGTAACCCGATCCCGTTTTCGGGAAAGAAAAGCATGAACACGCTGCCTGACTGTCCGCCGTTCGCTGCTCCGGAAGGACGGCTGAACACCCGGACCGTAGCATTATGCTTGCCGATAATCTCGCTGCTCACCCAGAGGCCTAATCCTGTACCGGTCGCTTCCTTGGTAGTGAAAAACGGCTCGAAAATCCGTAATCGCGTTGCCTGCGTCATACCGCAGCCAGTGTCGGCAACGAACAAGCGAATACCGGGTGTACCATCCAGCCAAGAACGGGATCGGCGGACGGACAGCCATAGATACCCTCCCTGCGCCATGGCGTCGATGGCATTGCCGATCAGGTTGGCAAACACTTGGCGCAGCTCCCCGGAAAAGCAGTAGAGATCGAGATCCGTTCCGATCTTGCGAGAAACCTTTATCTGCAGCGCAAGCATTCGCCCCGTGAAAAGAGTGAGAACAGACTCCAACAACTCCGCGATGTTGGCAACCGCCGGCAGCGTCGATTGACGATAAAAGCGCAGGGTCTGCTGCGTCATCTCGGCGACGCGGGAGATTTCCTGCTGCGCCAGGTCGGCATAGCCCGAAGCCTCCTCATCGAGCGATGGCTGATGTCGCAGCAGGTAGAGTAGATTGGTGACCGCCTCCAGGGGATTGTTTATCTCGTGCGCAATGGAAGTGGCGAGACGTCCTGCGGCAGCCAATTTTTCCGTCTTCCGCAAAGCCTCTTCTGCACGCTTGCGTTCGGTTGTTTCCACCACGATCGCTCCGACCCAGCGAACCGCCTCCGATGTGGCCCTGACCGGATAGACATTGATGAGCCAACTACGCACTTGGGTAACGTCACCAGACAAGGCCGTGTTGAGCTCAAATTGAACAACCGGCCTCCCGGTCTCAAAGACGCTTTGCACATGGCTCTCAAGCATTTCCGCGGCCGGGCCGGGAAGCACTTCCGCGATCGTGCGCCCCAGGTGCCTGCCGATCGGTACCTGGTTCATCTCTGCCAGAAATTGGTTTACGCGCACGTAGCGAAACTTGCGATCGAAGAAGGCGAACCCAATCGGCGCGTTTTCCAACATGGAGTCGAGGAGCGCCAGGGTGTCGCCAAGCCCGGCCCGCTGCTCCTCCATCGACGTCACCATGAGATTGAAAGCACGCGTAAGATCCGCGGATTCGTTGGTCGAGGTGACTTCCAGGGGAAAACCTTCTTTAGTTTCTGGATCACGAATCAGCTTGCGAGTCGCCGCGAGCAAGGCACGAAGGGGACGGGTGATGGAACGGGCAAGAGTGCCGGCAATAATTGCCGTGCCCAGAGCGCCGAGTCCGGCAAAGATGATGGTTATGCGTATGAGTGAATAGATCTCCTGCCATGCCGCGCTCGCATCTTCATACACCCAGGCGAATCCGCTGAGTTGACCGCCGACATGGATTGCCTGGACCGCTTCACGCGCGCCGCCGGGGGCGCGAAAAATCACCGCGACGGGGGTGTCCTCCAGGTGTTTTTTCTCGAAGCGCGTGAGCAGGTCCTTGCCGTTCATGCCCGGATCGCTGCTGGCGATAACCCGGCCGTTGCTATCTGTAACCACCGCTGCACGGATACTTTGAGAATTGGTCATGGCGCGGAGGATAGGTACCAGGTATCCGATCTGGCCCTGGGATAGCGAATCCTGGCTCTGCAGCGCCAATAGATTCACCTCCGATTCCAACCGCAGGCGAGCGCGTTCATGAATTTCAGAAGCCTGTTCGCGTACCAGCAGGCTAGCGAAGACAATCACCAGCAGGCCTTCGAAGAGAATAAGACCCGAGATGAGCTGCCCTCGAATCGAACGAGGTTTAAGCCAACTCATATGGCGGCTCCCCTTCCCTTCAACCTGCCCTTAGCCAACCTTCACCGGCGCTCGGCCCGCGAGCTTGGCTTCGATATCCTGTGCGATCTGGCGGCCGTGGAAACGGCCATTCTCGATAAAAATTTCATTGGTTCGCATGCCTGCGACGATCACTCCAGCGAGATAGAGACCGGGTATATTGCTCTCCAACGACTGCGGGTCACACGCCGGGCAGCGATCCTTGCCTTCCATGCGTATACCAAGAGCAGTCAGAAAATCAAAGTCGGGATGGTATCCCGTCAAGGCAAACACGTAGTCGTTATCGATGGTAACGGTACCTTTGGGTGTAATCAGCTCGACCGAGTCCTCCGCGATGCTGCCGACAGAACTGGAAAAGTGAGCGGTGACTTCGCCATTCTTGATGCGATTGTTGATATCCGGCAGAATCCAGTATTTGACGTGGTGATGCATCGCGTCGCCCCGATGCACCAGGGTCACGTGGGCGCCGTGACGCCACAAATCCAGGGCTGCAATCGCGGCTGAGTTCTTGCCACCGATCACCAGCACATTCTGATCGTAATACGGGTGCGGGTCGTGATAATAGTGCATCACCTTAGGCAGCTCTTCCCCGGGAATTTCGAGGTAATTCGGCAGGTCATAGTACCCGGTTGCGAGAATGACTTTGCGGGCAGCGTAAGATCGCTGACGGGAAAACCGGTCGACGGTGGTGATGGTGAAATCTCCATCCTCTCCGCTAAGACCGGATACCTGCTGATATTGACGAAACTCCAACTGATAATGCTCCGCGACCTTGCGATAGTATTCCAGGGCCTCGTTTCGACTGGGCTTCTGGTTGGGGCTGGAAAATGGCATATCCCCGATTTCCAGCAACTCGGGCGTGGTAAAAAACGTCATATTTGATGGGTAATGAAAAAGGGAGTTGCACAGGCACCCCTTGTCTACCAGAACGGTACGCAGGCCGGCCCGCTGGGCCTCGATGGCACAGGCGAGACCGGTTGGACCGGCCCCGACCACCAACACGTCAAAGCTTTCCTTCAGAACACCACGGCTGTGCTCCATGTCTATAGCTTAGACGATGAGTCGTTCCCAGCCCATGACTGAAATCGCTATAATCGAACGTTCTGGCAATACAGGAGCCACTTTTTTATGTCGAATCACCGCAAAGAAAAAGACTCGCTTGGTTTTGTCGAGGTGCCCTCGAAGGCTTACTACGGCGCGCAAACGGCGCGCGCGGTGGACAATTTCCCCATTTCCGGTATGCGCGCTCATTCCCAGCTCATACGCGCCTTGGGCATGGTCAAGCGCGCCGCCGCGGAAGCCAACAAGGAACTCGGGTTGGTGGATCAGAAGCGTGCCGATGCGATCGTCCAGGCGGCCCAGGAGCTTATCGACGGCAAGTGGAATGCTGAGTTCGTGGTCGACGTCTTCCAGGCCGGTGCGGGCGTAAGCCTGCACATGAACACCAATGAGGTAATTGCCAACCGGGCCAATGAACTCCTGGGAGGAAACCTCGGAGAGTACGCCCACGCACACCCCAACGACCACGTGAACTATGGACAGTCGACCAACGATGTCTTCCCGACTGCGATGCGCCTCGCCACGCTACTTGCACTCGACACCTTCTATCCCGTTCTGGACAAGCTGGCCGCAACCTTTGCAGAAAAAGCGAAGGCCTTTCACGGCATCATGAAGTCCGGCCGCACTCACATGCAGGACGCGGTTCCGCTGCGCCTGGGGCAGGAGTTTGCGGCCTATGGCCTGGCCATTGAAAAGGGGCGGCAGTTCCTGAAGCTGGCTTCCGAGACGCTACGCGAATTGGGGCTGGGCGGCAGTGCGGTGGGCACTGGCATCAATACCCACCCGGATTACCGCGTGAAGGCGATTGCCCACCTGGCTCGCATCTCCGGGCAGAAGCTGGTGCCGGCCCAGGACATGCGCTGGGCGATGCAATCCAATGCCTGCATGGCCGACGTGAGCTCAGCTTTGCGGGGGATTGCGCTCGAAACGATCCGAATTTCCAATGACATCCGGCTGCTTAGCTCGGGCCCCAATACCGGCTTTGGGGAAATTAATCTTCCCAGCCTGCAGCCGGGTTCGTCCATTATGCCGGGCAAGATCAACCCGGTCATCCCGGAGCTGGCGGCCATGGTCAGTTTCCAGGTCATCGGCAACGATACGGCCGTGGCCTATGCCGTCCAGGCAGGCCAGCTGGAGTTGAATGTCATGATGCCTACCATGGCCCACAACGTATTGCAGAGTGTGACCATTCTGGGCAACATGCTGCGCCAGTTCGATGAGTACTGTGTTCGCGGCATCACGGCCAACGAGAAGCGCTGCGAAATGTATGCCCAAAGCACGGTCTCGCTGGCCACCGCGCTGAACCCCTACATCGGTTACGCCAAGGCTGCAGAAATTGTGAAGGAGTCGGTAGCCACTGGAAAGTCGATCATTGAGATCGCCCGCGAACGGAAGCAGCTCACCGAAGAGGAAATTGCAGAGATATTGGACCCGGTTAGGATGACCGAACCACAATATCCCCTGGAAGCCGCGAAAGAACGAGATAAGGCTGTCGTGGGTTAGAGAAGAAAACAGCAGGTCCCTCCACTCCGCTTCGCTTCGGTCGGGATGACAATTCACTCCTTAAACGGGATTTTAGCGTTCGAAACAGAATTGTCATCCCGACCGAAGCGAAGCGGAGTGGAGGGACCTGCTGTTTTCTTCCCCCCTCGCTGACGCTGGGTGCGTCCATTGCTAGATTCAAAGTTCTTATACTCGCCGTTACTGGCGCCCGAAGCGATACACCAAGCCGGCGTTGAAGCCCAGATTCTTCACCTGCGGAGTGTCGCTGAACGTCGTCAACCAATAGCCGGGTTGTATACGGAAAGCGACGGCGGTACCGAGGTTGTAATCGATCGGCACTCCTGCCGCGAAGCTGACGTTGGTTCCGTTACTCCACAATCCGATCAGGGTGCCGGGAAGCTCGGCGCTGTTGGCATTGAAGTTGCCCTTGGACCCACCCACCAGAACCTGTCCACTGATGGCCCAATGCTCCCTGCGCACAATGCGATATTGCGGGCCCGCCATAAAGGAGTACTCGCTGATGCTGGGCTTGAAAATATTGTAGGGGCCAGTGTATGTGAAAGCGATTCCGTAATAGCCACGCAAGTCCGCCGTAATTCCCAGGCGGGGACGAAAATAATCTGTCACCCCGGCATTCCACGCGGATTCATTGATGTGCTGCAGCGAAGGGCCGGGCCGGAAGCGGGTGTAGCCGCCCCCTCCGTAGATTTCGAACTTGTGACTGTAGGTATCCTGAATCACATGCTGGCGCCGCTGCTCGCGGCGTGCCTGTATTCGGGCCTGAGCCTCCTGAGCCAGGCGAACTTGATTTTGTTGTGGATTCTCGGGCTGGGTCTGAGCCGGTGCTGGAGCCTGTGAACTGGTATCGGTGGGATTTTGCGCCATGAGCCCGGGTACCGCGAGAATGATCAAAAAAAGAAGCGGATACACTTGGCATCCAAAACGCTTGCTATGATGCATGAACCTGAAAGCCTCCACTGCCTGCCGCCACTCGGCGATGAAAATACGGTTTGATGTCCTGGTTAGTATTAGAGCATTTCTGCGCTTGCTATATCCTTCTCAGGACCGGAGAGTGCAGCTTTTCTTATCCCACGCGGCAAAAGAGGGCGAACTGAATGAAATTCTTGATCGGGCTCGTGATCGGCCTGCTGATTGTGCCAATAGGCATCTGGCTTTACCTCACCGCAGGTAGTCCCCCGGTGGCCACCGGCGATGCACCTCTACCCTTTGAGGCCAGACTCGTCCATATTCCGATGCACGCTCGCATTGATCGCGAGCTGATCAAGACGCCCCCGGTCGAGGCCAGCCCCACCAACCTGGAGATCGGCGCCCACATCTACCGCCAGCAATGTGCTGGGTGCCATGGTCTCTATGGGCGTCCCGCCAGTTTCGCCAAGGGTATGTTTCCAGAGGCGCCCCAGCTATGGGAGCCGCACCGCAACGGGGTCGTCGGCGTCAGCGACGACCCCCCGGGCGAAACCTATTGGAAGGTGGCCAATGGTATCCGTCTCTCAGGCATGCCCTCCTTCAAGAAGGTGCTCAACCAGACACAGATGTGGCAGGTGTCGCAACTGTTGGCCAACGCAGATAAGCCCCTGCCCCCAGGCGTCCTGACGCTGTTGCAACAGCCGCTGGATCTTGACCCGGCGGCGCCGCAATAGAGGGTGTGTGAGAACTCCCGTTTTGAAGGGTACGGGCTTCAGCCCGTACGTTAACTACCCAACATAGGACGGGCTTTAGCCCCTGAGGGCATCTCTTGTGCTCGCTTGAGCAGCCCTCAGCGGCTGAAGCCGATTCATCTTGACTGCGAAGGGTACGGCCTAAAGGCCGTACCCTTCAAAAAGTAGTTCTCACATACCCGCAATAACCCTACTTGAGCGTGTACGTGACCCCGGCAGTGAACTGGAAGGAATTCTTTTTGCTGCCTGCGGCCGGGTCGTTCAGGAAGTCGTCCAGCGCGCCAACCGTAAACCCGATGCGCTTGTACACCGGGAACAACAGACCCGCCGTGGCCACAGCCGAATAAGCGTTGGACTGATTGAACGCCGGAGTGATCACTGCTCCTTGATTGAAGACCAGGCCGTGGGGCAGCTTCAGCATGTACGTGTCGCCAAAGTTGGCTCCGATCAGGTCTTTGCTCGGACTCACCGGCGGCGGGATGTTCGGGAGCAAAAAGAATTGCTGTCTCTCGTAGTGAATATCGAACTTCAAATCCAGTTCCTGCTTCGGAGTCTTGATGACCGTGTAACCCAATCCAGCTCCATAGAGGTGCTGCAGATCCAGGCCTTGCGAATAGTTGTGGTCAAAGGACGAATCCACCAGGAAGTAGAAGCGGGGCGTGAAGTACCAATCGTGCTCAGCATCGAAGTGGATGATGTTGGTCTTGATGGTCGCAGTGGCGGGCTGGGTAACGGTACCGTAAGCCCCGGTGAAATCAAACAGGGTTCGGGTACGCGGGTCGAGCCAGTTCACCGTCGGAATCGTTCGTACCAGGGCAACCGCACCGTTAAACGCCCTGCTGTTCTGTGTCGCCTCCACGGTCGTTGCGCCCGCGGTGATCGCGCCGGTCCAACCGTACCCGAAGCCCGGATTTCTGCGCACTTCTTTGCCGAAGGTATCCTCGTCGATCATGTATTGCGCGTTCTTCACCGGGATGTCTTTGGTGGCGCCGCCCTTGCCGGCTACATGGACCTGATCGTCCTGAACCTGGACCGCTCCCTGGGCAATATCGGCGTCAGCCGTCTTCCGGCTGACGTGCTGCCCCTGCTGAACCACGGCAAACTGTTGCGACGTGTGGATGGACTTGATCTTGTCCCAGGTCACGGTCACATCTCCAGCAATATCGCTGTGAAAGGTCACGCTACCGCCGACTTCTCGCAGGAGCTTACCGGTCAACTGATCGCCATTCGTGAAGATGATCACATCCGGCGCTGGCGCAGCGCTCTTGGCCGGAGCACTCTGTGCATGCCCAGGAACGGCGAGGGTGAGTCCAAGAGTCACTCCCAGCACAAGGCGCAGAGTGGTTGGAAGTCGCGAAAAGGCACAGCTGGCTAATTCAAATTTGGACATAGAAACGGAACCTTCCTCGAAGGAGATGGGTAGCGCGGTAAACAAACAGCGCTTCGTAGTGATGGATTGGGCCCGCGAAACTGACGCACTTACCGTAAAACGTTCGATCGAACATGCCGTTGGAACCGGCACGGAAACCTTCAACTGATTGTGACAGGGCGCAACCAGCTTACACAGGCCGCTTTCGCAGGCCTATGTCGGCGCAGGACCTCTTGCACAGTAGCACTGGATTGTCAGCCGCCATACCCGTAAAATACGTATGTGGCGATTACCAGGACTCAAGCTCTCGACTATTTCCGCTCCGATGACCTCATCGGCCTGGGTATGGAAGCCGATGCGCTGCGGCGCAAGCTGCATCCCGAGGGCGTAGTTACCTACATCGTTGACCGCAACATTAACTATACAAATTTTTGCACCGAGTATTGCAGCTTTTGTGCATTTTATCGGCCTCTTAAAGGCAAGCTCGCCAGCGAAGGTTACATTCTCGACTTCGAAACGATTTACCAAAAAATTGCGGAAACCGTGGAGATGGGGGGCACTGGCGTGCTTATGCAGGGCGGCCTGCACCCCGATCTCAAGATCGAATGGTTTGAACGATTGCTCCAGGGCATCAAACAACGGTTTCCCCAGGTCTGGCTGCATTGTTTTTCCGCCTCAGAAATTCTCGCCATCGCCGAATACAGCAATCTCTCAGTGCGGGATACCATCGCCCGCCTGCGGGATGCAGGCCTGGCGTCTATTCCGGGTGGTGGCGCCGAAATCCTGGACGACGAAGTGCGGCATCGCATTGCAAGGCTGAAGTGCTCCACGCAAGACTGGGTGAATGTGCATCGCACCGCGCATGAACTCGGCATGCGCACCACGGCGACGATGATGTTCGGCGTGGGGGAGAGCTTTGAGCAGCGCATCAACCACTTCGAGCAGGTGCGCCGCTTGCAGGAAGAAACCGGCGGGTTCACTGCTTTCATCCCCTGGAGCTTTCAACCGACCAATACTGCCCTCGGGGGCCGCAAGTGGGATGAAGCGACATCGGTCGAGTACCTGAAAGTACTCGCGATCTCACGTCTGTATCTCGACAATGTGGAAAATGTGCAATCGAGCTGGGTCACACAAGGACTAAAGGTCTTGCAGCTTGGCCTGCGCTTCGGTGGTAACGATGTGGGCTCGGTGATGCTCGAAGAGAATGTAGTCAAGGCAGCTGGAACCTCGAACTGCACCACGGAGGAAGAGCTGCGGCATATCATCCGCGGCGCCGGCTTCCGTCCCGTGCAGCGAGACACGCTTTACACTACCTACTTTCTCAACTGAATCCTTTTCGGGACCAGCGGCACATAGCAACAAACCACGTGAGATGAGCATCTTAGGGGATAGATTAAAATATGTACGGAGGCTGCGCCCTGATTGCTGATCACCTAAGCAACTTACCGTTTGCAGCCATGATCTATGGCCGTTGGGGTTGGTGGTTGGCTTCTCCGCAGCATGGGCTGCAGCATTATTTCAGAACCCACTATGCGGATAATACCTTCGAACATTTGTATCGCTGGAACTCTTTTGACACCGCGCTGCTGATTCCCTATTTCGTGGTGATGGTAATCCTGGCTTTTTACGGCATCCATCGTTACCAGCTGGTCTACCGCTATTACAGAAACCGTAAGAATGCTGTACACGAGCCCCGGTCGCATTTCGCCGAGCTTCCGAGCATCACCCTGCAGCTCCCCATCTTCAACGAGCAGTTTGTCGTGGACCGGCTCATCCAGGCCTGCTGCAATCTGGATTATCCCGCGGACAAACTGGAGATCCAGGTACTGGACGACTCCACGGACAGTACTGTAGACGTCGCCCAGGCGGCGGTAGAGCTCTATCAATCCCTCGGACACAAAATCGTCTACATCCACAGGGTCAATCGCCATGGCTTCAAGGCGGGCGCTCTGCACGAGGGTTTGCGGGTGGCATCGGGCGAGTTGGTCGCCATCTTTGACGCCGATTTTGTACCCCGGAAAGATTGGCTGATGCAGGTTGTCCATCACTTTGCTGATCCCAAGATCGGCATGGTGCAGACGCGCTGGACACATCTCAACCGCGACTTCAGCTTTCTTACCCAGGTGGAAGCCATCCTGCTCGATGGCCACTTTATTCTCGAACACGGTGGACGATCGCGCACTCACGCCTTTTTCAATTTCAACGGTACTGCCGGCATCTGGCGCCGCGTGGCGATTGATGGATCGGGAGGTTGGCAGCACGACACGCTGACAGAAGATACCGACCTCAGTTATCGGGCACAGCTCAAAGGCTGGAAATTTATCTATTTGCAAGATGTTGAGTGCCCTGCTGAATTGCCCATTGAAATGACTGCGTTCAAGACCCAGCAGGCGCGCTGGGCCAAGGGCCTGATTCAAACCTCAAAGAAGATTCTGCCCATGGTGTTTCGTAGCGATGCGCCCCTGCACGTGAAGCTGGAAGCGTTTTACCACTTGACGGCAAACATCAGTTATCCGCTGATGATCGTGCTTTCCACATTGTTAATGCCGGCAATGATCATCCGTTTTTATCAGGGATGGTTTCAAATGCTGCTGATTGACGTTCCCCTCTTCATGGCGTCAACGTTTTCCATTTCCTCCTTTTATCTGGTTTCGCAAAGAGAACTTTTTCCGGGGAAATGGCACAGAACGTTCCTATATCTTCCGTTCCTCATGGCTCTGGGAATAGGGTTGACGGTGACCAATACCAAGGCGGTATTGGAAGCACTCTTCGGCATCAAGACTGCGTTCAAGCGTACCCCGAAATACCGTATAGAAAAGCGCGGCCAGGTCCCACAGGCCAGCAAGTATCGCAAACGCCTCGGCATTGTGCCTTGGATTGAGCTTTTGATCGGCAGCTATTTTGCATTAACTGTCTGGTATGCAATCGCCAATGAGAACTATTTCACCGTGCCCTTCCTGCTACTCTTCGTGCTGGGCTACTGGTACACCGGTCTTATGTCGCTGCTGGAAGGCAGATTTGAACGCTTTCGGATTCGAACCAGTGCGGATGAATCCTCACCGAAGCCCTTTCCCGTGGGCGTGTAGAGCGTTTTCACTTCTACCTTGCGCAGGAAGGTCCGGCGATGTGCGTCTTTTCTTGAGGAAAAGCCGCGTCGGGAGTGGTTGCTTTGTATACACCAGAAGTGAAAATGCATTAGTCACATCAACCCTCAGTCCATGCGGCCAGTTCATTTCCGTCTGGATCGGCGAAGTGGAAGCGCGATCCTCCAGGAAAGGAAAAAATATTCTTGGTGATTTTTCCCCCGGCATCCTTGATCTGTTTTTCCGTGGAGGGAAGATCGTCGACGTAGATGACGACGAGCGGTCCTGCACCAGGCGCGACCGGGCCCAGGCTGAATCCACCAGCTATCCTGCCATCTTTGAAGCTGGTGTAGCTGGGACCATAATCCACAAATTCCCATCCGAAGACCTGGGTGTAGAACTGCTTGATCGCCGGCAGATCGTTGGCGCGAAATTCAATGTAGTCGATGGTTTTGTTGCGATTCATACGTTCCTCCATGTTCGATAGGTGGCGGGCCAAGTAAGCACACCACCGCGGTGTGCTCGCAATGCCTCCGTCCATGCTCCCTGCGAGTTGGAGAACGTGGGTAGGGTCTCTTCATCCGAACGGCAGAGACCACCGAGGTACCGCAACAGAATATGGAACAAAGATCAAGAATTCAAGTAGGCGCAAGTCGCAGCAGGGCCTGAGACTCACGGGCGTTGGTCTGCGGAAAATGTTGCACGAAGGGCGAGGCCCCAACCCAAGTAAACATTCTGCATTCTATAAAATGCCCGCGACTGTAAGTGAGAACCGCAGATCTAAATCTAGTCCCGCAGGGACGGTTGAATTTAGCCCAGGACGCTAGTCCTGGGTTGGGTCTCCTGAACAACCTTCAGCCGTCCCTGCGGGACTGGGTCGTCTGCGTTGAATAAACCCAGGACTAGCGTCCTGGGCTGAGTTCAACCGTCCCTGCGCGACTAAATTTAGATCTGCGGTTCTCGCTCCTAACAGTCACACAAGAGGACAGGTTACCAGCGAAACCCAAACGTCACCGGAAACATGTTGACGGTGCCGGTCCCGATACTGGTATTCGAGCTCGTCGGAGAGTCCACCCAGACATAGCGCGCCTCTGCGTAAAACTTGGCTTTGCCATCTGCATTGGGTTTAAAGGTCACACCGGTGCCGATGTTCACGCCGCCCTGGTTGCTCGAGAAGTGGCTGAGCGTGACGTTCTCATACTGCGGGTAGCAACCATAAAAATAGTCGCAGTAGTC
>DASRRN010000535.1:0-4424 GCA_035695685.1 Acidobacteriaceae bacterium
TGGGCAGGGCCTTCCGCCTGCTGGCGATCGGCTCCGCGGCGGGCATCATCCTGGGCGTGCTCGCCACCCGTGTGCTTTCCCACATCGTCTATCAGGCCACGCCAAGAGACCCCATGGTGCTTGGTGGCGTCATCCTGTCCATGGTGGCGGTGGGTCTGGTCGCTTCCTGGATCCCGGCCCGGCATGCGCTCGCCGTCGACCCGATGATCCTGCTGCGCGAGGAATAACGGGCAAACTGGAGCAGCCGCTGATACGGCCACTTGCTAGAAAGATCCATCCGATCAGCTCGATGAGCGCATCGGCCTGGATTCGAGCGGCTGCCGTGCCTCGAACGGATGAGCGGTGCACGGCAGCCGTCCAAAAGGTCGTCAGTCACGCTCCCAGAACGGCGGGGGCTCGATGCCGAGCGCCCGCAGATATACGTATCCCTGGCCGCGATGGTGTATCTCATTATCGATGGCGTACTGAATCGTCGCCAGGCCGGGGGCCTCCCACTGGCCGAACGCCTTGTCCACTTCGCTGAACCGATGCGATGGAATCTTTGGGAACTTCTCGTTCAGCTTCCTGGTCTGCTCATCCCACAGGCGGAGAAGTTCGCTTTTGCTGGTTGGCTTCTCCGCTTTGAAGTCTTCCCACTTCCCGGTTGACACGCCCTCCACGATCGGCACAGCCATGCGCATGAACTCCCAAGCCATCTCGGAAAAAGGCCGCATGCCGCCTACCGAAAACTGAAAGAGCTTGTCTTCCGGAAAAGCCTCGATGGTCCTGCGCGTTAGCCGTCTGTGTCCTTGCCAGTTGTTCAATAGAGCGTCTGTTGTCAGCAGATTCATTGGTGTCGTCTCAGTTGCCATTTCCATCCTCCGTGTGGCCCTTCTGGACCTCGTTCTTGAGACTACGGAAGATTCCCGACAGATCCTGTCGTAAATTAGAGGAAGGATCTATTTGTATGTACGACCCCATCATGCGCGTGCTCATGGTCCTCGAAATCCTCCAGGCACGTGACCATGTGACCGGAGCGGAACTGGCCGAGCGCCTGGAAGTAGATCCGCGCACCGTGCAGCGCTACATCGTTCGCCTCAAGGATCTGAGCATTCCCATTGACTCCTCACGGGGCGTCGGCGGGGCCTATCGTCTGCGCGCCGGTTTTCGGCTGCCACCGCTGCTGCTGACTAATGAAGAGGCGTTTGCGCTTTCTTTAGGGCTGCGGGCGCTGCGGCAGGTCGGCTTATCGGCGTTTGCACCCGCCACAGCGGGGGCGCTGGCCAAGCTGGGACGCGTCCTACCCGAGTCTTTGCGCGAGAGCATCCGAACCGTGGAAGATGTGGTGGCCATCGAGCCCGGTCCTTGGGTGGTTTCGACCCCGGTGGAGCACCTGATCCGCGCCGCCTCCGCAATCCGCACCGGCAAACGGATCCGCTTTGCGTATCGCTCCCATGACGGTACCGCCACACGCCGCCAGATTGAACCCTATGCGGTGATGCACACCGACGGGCGCTGGTACCTGATCGGCCATTGCCTGTCGCGACGGGCGCTACGCACCTTCCGCCTCGATCGCGTGACGAACCTGGAGCTTTGCGCTGCAACCTTCCGCCGTCCCCCCAATTTCGATCCGCGCACCTATCTCCGGGAGCGCATGCCATTCATCCAGTCCGACTACCAGATCGATGTGTGGATCAACATGCCCATCGAGGAGGCTGAACATACCTTTGCGCCTTGGAGAGTAGCAACTGAGCCGCAGGAAGGTGGTACGCGTCTGCGCTGCGGGCGCGACCGGCTGGAAATGTTCGCGGCCATGCTGCTCAGCATGGGACGACGCATCGTGGTGTACCGTCCCGTGGAGTTGTGTGATATGTTTCGCCAACTGGGGCGCCTGGCCATGCAGACGGCAGACGAATCCTCGCCCTTCGCGCGTCCTTGAGCGATTTGCCTGACGGTTCGTCGCTGCCCGCGCGCAACGAACGGGTCTGAAATGATCATCAGTTCGCATATGTCATTTGGCTGCGCGGGCGTTATCTACGAACAATTTCGTTTGACAACTACGAAGACATTCGTATATGTCTGCTGCAGGGACTTTTTTGATTTCAAGCCGCTACGCAGAATTCCTTCGTTGCGTGATTCGCTTTCTGTGTCTGCCATGCGACGTGTATGGAGGTTATGCGATGAGAGTTCTGCTGCAGGATCTGGGTTATGCGTTCCGCCAATTGCGCAAGACTCCGGGCTTTACCATCACCGTTTTGCTGACACTAGCCCTGGGCATCGGCGCCAATTCAGCCATCTTTACGCTGGTCAACGCCATACTGCTGCATGACCTGCCAGTAGTCGACCCTAATACCCTGGTGCGCATCGGCGACAAGGATGACTGTTGCGTCAATGGCGGATGGGATGATAATGGCGATTACTCGCTCTTCTCTGCAGACACCTACCACATGTTCAAGAAGAGCCTGCCGGAGTTCGAAGAACTAGCCGCGATGGAGTCCGGTTATGCCTGGCGGCCCATTACCGTTCGTCGCGCCGGACCGCAGACAGTTGCGAAGTCTGTCATGGGGACCTTCGTCTCCGGCAACTACTTCCGCGTTTTCGGGCTTTCGCCCGCAGCCGGCCGACTCTTCTCCGACGCCGACGACCAGAAGGGCGCGCCACTTACTGCCGTGATGAGTTACAACGCATGGCAGCAGGACTATGCAGGCGATCTGAACGTGGTGGGAAGCGCGTTTTACATCAATACCAAGCCGGCCACCATCGTTGGTGTAGCGCCAAAGGGATTTTACGGGGACCGCATCGATACCAATCCACCCAAGTACTTCCTTCCCATGAATGCGATGGACCCCGTCATCGGCGCGCCGTACTTTAACGATCCCGACATTCAGTGGGCCTACATCATCGGTCGGGTAAAACCGGGAACCGCCCTGGCCGCCCTTCAGGCCAAGGCCAGCGCGCTGCTCAAGCAGCAGTTTGCGCCACTCAAGATGTTTACAGATCAGCGTGCCCAGAAGGTTCTTCCCCGCACCCACGTAGTGCTTACACCCGCGGGCGGAGGCATCCAGAACATGCAGGACGGCTACAAGGACCACCTGAAGCTGCTGCAATGGATCGCGGCGCTCGTCCTTCTCATCGCCTGCGCCAATATCGCCAATCTGCTGCTGGTGCGCGGCATGAGCCGCAAGGCTGAACTGTCCATTCGCTCGGCGCTTGGCGCTCGGCGCAGCCGTATTGTGCGCCAGTTGCTGACGGAAAGCGTACTTCTCTCGGGCTTGGGCGGCCTGCTCGGCCTCGCAGTTTCTTATCTCGGAGCGCACGCGCTGCTGGCGCTCGCCTTTCCCGGGCAACACAACATGCCTATCGATGCAGCGCCTTCGCCTCTCATCATTGGCTTTGCCTTTGTGCTTTCGCTGGTTACGGGCGTCCTCTTTGGTCTTGCTCCGGCGGTGCTGGCAGCGCGCACGCAGCCCGTTGAAGCCCTGCGCTCTAACGCACGCACGACCGCCCAGGGAGCATCTCTCCTGCAGCGCGCGCTCATTGTCCTGCAGGCTGCGCTTTCGCTCGTGCTTCTCGTTGCCGCGGGCCTTTTTGTGCAGAGCCTCAACAAAGCCGAGAACGTCGACATGAAACTGGATGCAACGAACCGTTACATCGCCCACATCAATCCACAGGCGGCCGGCTACAAAAACACAGAGGTTGAACCCCTCTATCAGACCATTGAAGACCGCTTCCACGGCATTCCCGGCGTTCTCAAAGTCGGCCTCGCCACCTACACGCCAATGGAGCAGAACAACTGGGGGTCTGGCGTAAAAATTCAGGGCGAGCCGGACCTCAATAAAAGTGCTTCCTGGGTAAAAGCCACCCCTGAGTACTTCGACTCCGTCGGCACACATGTCGTCATGGGCCGCGGCTTCACGTCGCAAGACAAGCTGAAGGCGCCCCCTGTGGCCGTCGTCAACCAGGAATTCGTCAACAAGTTCTTCGGCCATCGCAATCCCATCGGCCATCGCTTTGGCTCTTCCGGTCCGGCCAAGACCCCCCAGGATGGGGCGCATGAAATCGTTGGGGTGGTGGAAGACACCACCTACACCAGCGTCTACTGGAAGAACCACGCCATGTACTTTGTCCCGCTCACCCAGCGGCCCGCAATCACCGGTCACGATCCGAATCCCAATGACACCGTCGAGAAGGATATGTCGATGTACGCCGGCGCCATCGTCGTCCAGACCGCCCGCCCGGTGCCGGAGATGGAGAAGCTGGCCCTGGCTACGCTCGCCGGCATCAATCCCAACCTGACCATAGTGAAATTTCAGACCTTTCAGCAGCAGATTAACGACCGGTTCACTGAAGAACGCCTCATCGCGCGGCTCACGTCGCTGTTCGGCGCGCTGGCACTGCTGCTCGCCGCCATCGGGCTCTACGGCGTCACCGCCTACACCGTCGTC
>DASRRN010000536.1:0-5739 GCA_035695685.1 Acidobacteriaceae bacterium
CCGTGCCCGAATCGAACTTGGTCTGGGAAGAGAAAAGCGCCGTACCACAGCAGATGCAGCAATAGATTCCTCGCTGGTGCAAATTCCAGTAGGAGCCGGTGTAAGCCATCTCGGTATCGGCCCTGCGAGCGATGTCGAAGGTGTTGGCGGAAAGTTGCCGCCTCCACTCCGCGTCGCTCTTAACGATTTTCTGCAAGCGGATCATCCCGGTGGGCGCCCCGGCAGCAGAAAATTCGGCAATCTCAACCTCGGGAGCGGGTCCGCTGGGCAACGCTGTTGATACGGGTGGAGGCGCAGAGTGGAAGGACCACGCAGCAATGGCGGCCGCCGCCATCCCCCCGCTTAACAGAAAAGCGCGGCGCGTTACTTTTTGCCGCGGAGCATCCTCGCTCAGGTCGGAGTCAAACATAGCTTCACCAAGCTATTGGACTCACCACAGGTCGAGGAGTTACAGCCGCCGTGAAAAGGCAACCCTTCGGTGTCACTGAATTACCAGACCGAAACACTTCGACCTGGATTTCGAACTGGACATCGAACCGGACTTCGGACTGGACGGGTGCCCCACGTTCGCCAAAGCGTACGTGGGACGAAAAAGATGGGCGAAGCCCCTCCAGAGCTTTTGCTTAATCGGCCAGCAGTCGTGCTTTGAAGGGTACGGGCTTCACAGGCTGCGGAAAAACCTTAATTCTTTGAAGGGGACGGCCTTCAGGCCGTCCGTAAAAGATTCAAAACAGGTCCGGCTTTAGCCGCTGAGGGAACGGCTTTCACTCCCTAATCGACCTTTTTCCGCAGCCTGTTCAGCCCGTACAAAACCGAGCAAAATCATGCGGCCTTTAGAGGGTGTGTGAGAACAGGAAGAGAAACAGCAGGTCCCTCCACGGCACGCCGGGACAGGTCCACTTCGCTACGCTCTGTCGAAAAACATTTCCACTGTCGAAAAACATTTCCAGGAGAGGTCGTCAACACAGAGATCTCTCCGCTCCGCTTCGCTTCGGTCGAGATGACAAAGGGGAGGGTGGCGCTTTCCAAGGAGGGTGGTTGCTGGACAGAGGGCGTTTTTCATCACCTTTAGTGGGCCCAAGGCCCATCGGTTACTCCGGTCGGGATGACACTTCTGTCGGACTGTTGAAATCCATTCCTCTGGCCGTTCTTGGTCATTTTCCTTGCAAAAAATGTGTCATCCCGACCGGAGCGTACCTGTCCCGGCGTGCCGTGGAGGGGCCTGCTGTTTCTACTCGTGACAACCATATCTCGGCTGCCGCACAAAAGAACTGTTCGTCCAGGAACTTCTCCGCTGAGCAGCCTCCCTAAGCATCGAGATGCTTGGGCACTAGTTCATTCAGCAACGCCGGATTCGCCTGTCCTTTCGACAAGCGCATCACCTGCCCCACGAAAAATGCTGCTACCGTCTTTTTGCCCGCGCGATACTGTTCCAGCTGCTTGGGATTGGCCGCAATCACTTCCTGAATCAGCTTCTCCAGTGCGGCGGGATCGCTGATCTGCTGTGGCTTCTCGCGTTCATACACAAGACCAAAATCTTCGCCATTTTCAAATGCTGCGTCGAAGAGCCCCTTGAGCTGCTTGCTGGAAAGCTCTCCGGACTCCGCGAGATCCGCTGCCTGCACCAACCCCAGCAAGGTGACCGGAGATTGCTCCAGGTCCAGGCCCTTTGCATTGAGACGGCCCATCAATTCGCTCTGGATCAAGTTAGCCACCCGGCGCGGGCTGCGCGCCTGCCTGGCCGCCGTCTCGAACTGATCGGCATACTCGCGCGTGGCCGTCAATGTGTGGGCATCCTGCATGGTGATCTGGTACTCGGCGATCATGCGCTTGCGGCGCGCCTCCGGTAACTCAGGCATGCGCTCGGCAAGGATAGCCTTCCACGCCCCGGAGACCAACAGAGGCGGCAAATCCGGCTCGGGAAAATAGCGGTAGTCATGGGCCTGCTCCTTGGAGCGCATGGAGTAAGTGCGGCCCTCGTTCGCGTTCCATAACCGCGTCTCTTGTGCCACGCGGCCGCCGCTCTCGATTAACTCCACCTGGCGTTCAATCTCATACTCCAGCGCAGAACGGATAAAGCGGAAGCTGTTCACATTCTTCACCTCGGCTTTGGTCCCAAATTTCGTCTGCCCGCGCGGCCGTACGCTCACATTGGCATCGCAGCGTAACGACCCCTCCTCCATGTTGCAATCGCTTACCCCGGTGTACAGGAGTATCTCTTTCAGGCGCGTGAGATACTCATACGCTTCATCTGGCGTTCGCAGATCGGGCTCGCTCACAATCTCGATCAGCGGCGTTCCGCATCGGTTCAGATCCACGTAGGTCTTGGTCGCGGAGTCAGGAAAGCCGTCGTGGATACTCTTGCCCGCATCCTCTTCCATGTGTAGCCGCGTAATCCCAATGCGCTTAGTCACACTGTGGCCGGAGCCATCGAGTGTGGGCACATCAATCCAGCCATGCTCCGCCAGTGGCTTGTCGAACTGCGAAATCTGGTAGCCCTTGGTCAAGTCGGGATAAAAGTAGTTCTTGCGCGCAAACACCGAATGCTCGCGAACTTCACAGTTGATGGCCGTCGCGGCGAGCACCGCGTATTCCACTGCGCGCTTGTTCAATACCGGTAATGCGCCCGGCAAGCCAAGACAGGTGGGGCAAATATGAGTATTCGGTTCGCCACCGAATCGATTTGCGCAGCCGCAAAAGGCCTTGGTATTTGTGAGCAATTGTACGTGGACTTCGAGCCCGATCACTGGCTCATACCGGTCCAGCACTTCAGGCGAAAGGCTTGCAGTGACCGTCATTACTTTCGATTCTAGCAACGCTCCGGGCTCAAACGGCAACGTTTTGCTAAACGATTTTTTGTCCGTCGTCCCGCTCCTGGACTGCTGAGTACTGAGAAGGGTAGTAAGATTCTGAGGCAAGCCGTGACCCCTGGAGAAAACTGAGTGATCGACATCCGTCAGGAAATAACAGCGGTCATTGAGGCCACCGTGCTGGTCGTGGCCGCTCTCTTCCCAATCGTCAATCCTTTGGGCAGCGCCGCGATTTTCGTCAATTTGGTTGGGCCGGTCGCATCCTCCACCCAACGCCTGCTCTCTCAGAAAATAGCCATCTATAGCTTTTTTCTGCTTCTCTGCTCCTTATTGTGGGGAGTGCATGTCCTCGCATTTTTCGGGATCGATATTTATGCGGTACAGATCGCGGGAGGCCTGGTTGTTGCCGCTACCGGATGGTCTCTGCTCAACCAGGACACCGGACAAGCAAAGACCGAGCCAACTGCGGACGACCAGATCCTTGAAAACGCTTTCTATCCCTTTACTCTACCCATCACCGTGGGTCCAGGTTCTATCTCGGTTGCCATTACGCTCGGAGCTCATCTACCTCCTGAGCTGCAGGAGCATTCTTTGTTTTCGCCCCGAGTGCTGATTGCTGCCATCAGCGGCATCACGTTGATCTGCGTCATCATCTACGTATGCTATCTCTACGCTAGAAAGGCCGAGCAACTTCTGGGCCGATCAGGAACGTCGATGGTGATGCGCCTATCCTCGTTTATCCTACTCTGCATCGGCGTGCAGATCATCTCCACTGGCTTCAAGGCATATCTTCAAGCACTAGGTAAATTCTAGGTGGGTTTGTGTACAAATTACGGGCGGGCAGAAATCATCAGGAACGGTGAAACAGGGATCATTGCTGGGTGCGCTTCATCTTATGCTGGCGCTTTCAGCGGCAGCGCCAACGTCTCAGCGACCTTACTATCGTTTCTGGAAAGATAATGTTTGCTTGACGTGCCAGGTTTGTCGGCGCCGAAATACTTCTTGTAGGCCGTGATCCAATCTGAAGCAATGGCCTTTTGTGCTGTGGGCAGGTCGAGCTCGCCATCACACACCAATTCATGCAAACGCTCTTCCAGCGAGTCTTTCACGTGGGCATTCCACGCCGCAGAATTAGAGGGTTCCGGCCAGAGATTATGAATGTCTTCCGTGCCACCCAGGCCCGGAGCAATCAGATAGTCAATCTCATAATCCTCAGGATGCGGATTCACGATTCCGTACTCCTTGAAGACTTGCTGCCGCAACGAGCTGGGGACGTCGCGGACCACTTCCTCATGGGGCATGGAGCATACGTCGCCGATGCTGACTGGCCGTGTTGCGCCCGGTGTCAGTTTGTGGTTTGGAATGGCCGTAGCCCCGGCGAAGGAAGGTTCTGCCACCGCCGGCCTGCGCAATTCAGAATGTTGCCTTAGAAACGCGGCTCCGAGTGCGCCCAGGAAGACGACGGCACAGATGTAGGCCGCGGTGCGATGAGCCGGAGAAATCTGCAGAAATTGGCGCCAGGAGCCGCTGGATGGCGGAGCAGCTGCTTCGGCAAGCCGCGCTTTCAATAGGGCGAGGGAGCCGGTTGCAACCGGCAGCTGTGGATCGAGGCTGCGTTGATGAAGGGAAACAAAATCGCCGATCGTACTCTCGAGTGCTGCCAGCCGGGAGCGGCATGACCAACAAGCGGAAAGATGTGCACGGGCCTGATTTGCATCGATGCGCGATGCCTCACCATCCAGGACGAGCAGGATATCCTGGTCCGACAAATGGAATGTTTTTCTTAACATGGCATTTATCCTTGGGTTGCGCGCTCCATTCGCGCCAGAGAGCGGGCGAGCCCTAGCGATACGGCACCGAGCGAAATCCCCAGTGTCGCGGCTATTTCACGGTAACGCAGCCCCTCCGCGCGGAGGTAGAGACAACAGCGGTCCTGCTCCGGCAGTGCACGCACAACGGCTTGTAAGCGTTGTAGCCGCTGGTTGCTTGCCGCTTGCTCCTCGGGGTCGGCAGCCTGGTCCGGCAGCCGATCGGCCTCAGCCTCATCGAAATTCAGCACCGTCTGAGCTTTTCTGTTCGCGAGGCGCTGCTTCAGCGCGAGGTTGTGCGCCACGCGGAAAATCCAGCCGCGAAGGTTTCGCTCGGGCTTGCCCGCCTTCAGGTGGCGGAATAAAGCCAGGAAAACCTCCTGGATAATCTCCTCCCCATCGTGTACGGAAAGCCCAAACGCGATTACGTAGCGAAGCAGGGGATTACGGAACTGCTCAAACAGATCGATGATTTCGCGTTCAATCGCGGAGGGTTTCGCCGAAGACCCGGTGCCGGCCTTTGCGCGAAAAGCCAGTTCTTGGATCGTGTCTGCCTGCGGAACTAGCATAGGACTTCGAATATATATTCCTCCTGCCCTCCCGGTGTTCACGGTTTTTACGACTTTTATGCACTATCCGGCCGAATTTCGACAGAAAAGGCTGAACAAAAATACATAAAGAAGAATATTCAAGCGGGAAACAACGAAAACGCTCCCATTGCGCCTTGCCGCGGGCCCGATCCCTGGCGAAACGTCGCAGCCCATACTCGAAAGCAGCAGCCAGACCGGAGAGGCCTTTTTCTTGATTAGGAGATTCACAGCGCTGTTCTTCCTATTCGCGTTGCCCCTCCTCTGCCAGAGCAATCGTGGTGAACTGCGCTTACGTGTGACTGACCCATCCGGTCGTGGGGTTAAAACAGCCGTTCATCTCCTAAGTGCGGCGAATCAATATCAGACCATTTTGCAAACCGACGAGCAGGGCAGCCTGGACGTTCAGCACCTGCCCTATGGCAAATATGAGCTCGATGTGGAGCCGCCCGGCTTTGCTCCGGTAAGCGAATCGCTTGTGATTGGCTCATCGCTGCCACTCAAATACGCGATTGAACTGAAGCTGGCAACCGT
>DASRRN010000537.1:0-5082 GCA_035695685.1 Acidobacteriaceae bacterium
CGAAACATCTCGTCCGAACCCGCCTCTTGGTGCTAATCTGCTTGCGTTCGATGTGCGTTCGAGTGATTCAGACTACTTCTGACCACTCTTGACCACTTCCAACCACATCCTAGCCCACCTTTCCCCTCGGTCAAATGGGAAAAGCGAAACGCCATTCAGGCAACGCTATCGGAAGGGCGAAACCACAAGATGATGCGGTTTCCTTGTTACTAATCCCTATATGTCGTGTTTATTGACTGGATTCCGGGGGCTTGTCAGGAGACAAATTTCGCTGTATACGCCTTTTCTTCGCCATTACGATGGTTATGAAAATGACGCTAGCGGGGGATTCCCTGTTGAAAACCTGCCCGAAATTCGCGGTCGTCTGAGGAAAACTCTCAGGTCAGGCAAAAAAAGCCTGCTCAGTGCGCGCGGCGATGGGCGCGAAGACGCAATTGCTGGATCCAGACCAGATACATCAGCACCAGCACATTGATCAGCGTGACTCCTACCTTCACCCAGGTAAAGTGCCGGGCGATCTCGAAGATCTCCCAGGGCAGGAACGAGGCGGTCAGCCCTATGGTGAGCCACTCCGCCCAGGTCTGCTCGAGCGCCAGGCCGATGCCTTCCACGAAATCCAGCGCCGCCTTCAGAAATATCCCGGCGCTGATCAGCCTCATCTTGTGCGGCGTCAGCAACTGCACTTTGTCGAGCAGGATGTTGACGAAGTGGCTCTCCGGATCGATGCGCAGCGCCAGTGCCGCGCGCAACAGCATGTCACCGATGTCGCGATGTAGAAGGCGAACAATGCCCAGTCCCAGCAGGACGAAGAGCAGGCCCTCGAGTACCTTGAATACGCCTATGATGATCAGCCAGCGATCGTGACGGTGCCGCGTTGCTGATTGCTGGGTATGTGCCTTCGCCATTCGCTCCTATGTATTAGACCATTCCGCTGGCTGGAAGTTTTCCATGCATCCGTCACCGAAATGCGGCTGCCGATAAAAGAACGCAGCGGGCGGCGCGCCGGTTCCAGCCGCCAACACTCGGGTGGTGCGCCAGTTTCAGACCGCATCTACACTTTCACGGTGCGCGAGACAACATAAGAGATACCAGGATGACCGATTCGCCCAACCAGAAGAACGCGCCCGCCGGCCGAGCCGAGCAGCACCCGCGCAGGCAGCGGCTCTCCTACAACACCGAGCAATGGGTTCCCTTCCCGGTCCAACGCGTCTTCGCCTTCTTCGCCGATCCGCTCAATCTGCCGCGATTGATGCCGCCATGGCAGGACGCACGCATCGACAGCCTGGAGCTGCATTCGCCGGAGAGCGCGAGCACTCCGCGTGCAGCCGGGCGCGGCTCGCGCATTCTGCTCAGCTTCCGACCGGTGCCTCTCTCGCCGATCCGGCTGCACTGGCTCGCGCTGATCGACGACTACATGACCGATCACCATTTTTGCGACCTGCAAGTCACCGGGCCCTTCGGCTACTGGCGCCACTGTCATCTGGTGAGGGCCGAGACACACGGCGACGCACGTGGCACCCGCATCACTGATGTCGTGGACTATCAATGGCTGCGCGGCTCGGTCGACCGCGCCATCGATGCGCTGGGAGGACGGCTGCAGATACGACAGCTCTTCCGCTACCGGCAGCGCCAGCTTCTACGCCTGCTGCGCAACGAGGCGATGCCTTCCCCTTCCTGATGAGCAAAGCCAGCTTGCGGGCCAGGAAAGCAGCCTGTTATTGATAGGATGATGTCCCGCAACCACGATGGTTGAGCGCGACCATGAGGAAAGACCCAGCCACCCCACAGATGCGTGATCTTGCCGCCCGGCTGGCAGCGCATGAAGCCGCGATCAGCAGCCCTGCTGATGCTCATACATCCGCGGCATTCCGTGTTTGCGAAAAGCTGCGTCAGCCGTTGGCCGCGCTTGCCGGAGCTGCCGGATTCCATTCCCTTCTTTCGCGCGCTTTGGTGATCGCACAGCGGGAAGCCCCCGGCCTGAGCCAGGTACGGGTCAACGCGAACGGATCGCTGGAGGATGTTGGCGCGGTCCGCAGCTTGTCGAATCAAGACCCCAAGCCGAATGATGCGCCGCGGAACTTGCCCCAGCCAGGCACGGATGAAGGAATACTACTGGTTGCCCAATTACTGGGCCTGCTCCACATCTTCATCGGCGAAGCGATCACACTGCGCCTGGCCCGCGATATTTGGCCGAACGCGTCCGTTCACAGAACAGAGTCCGGGAGGGACCAACAAGCATGAGCCGCGAAGAACTAGCGAGCATCCACAAATTGCCGACCGGGGTCCCAGGCCTCGACGAAATCATGGGCGGGGGCCTTCCGGAATACTCCTTCAATATCATCGCCGGCTCCCCGGGTTGCGGCAAAACCACGCTGGCGCACCAATTTGTCTTCGCCAACGCCACACCCGAGCATCCTGCGCTCTACTTCACGGTTCTCGGCGAACCCGCGCTGAAGATGCTGCGCTACCAGCAGCAGTATTCGTTTTTCGACCCCGAGAAGCTGGCCTCCTCCATTCGCTTTATCAATTTGAGCGAGATCATCCTGGAGAAGGATCTGCAAGCGGTGTTGAACGCCATCATCAAGGAAGTCGAGGCCGTTGACCCAGGCATTGTGGTCGTCGACTCCTTTCGGACTGTCGTGCGTAAGGCTGGAGGACCTACCAGCGAGATGGAGTTGCAATCTTTCGTGCAGCGGCTCGCGCTTCACCTGACCAGTTGGCAGGCCACGACTTTTTTGATCGGCGAGTACGCCGAGGCAGAGATGCGCGACAACCCGGTATTCACCGTCGCCGATGGCCTCTTCTGGCTCTACCAGCAGACCGAGCGAAACTCGATCGTCCGCAAGTTCCAGATCATGAAGCTGCGAGGGCAGGCGTCAGTCCCGGGGCTGCACACCTTCCGCATCACCAATGCGGGGCTGCAAGCCTTCTCCCGCACCATGGGCCTCACCAAAGAGAATCGCGCAGCTCCCAGTCAACGGCGGCTGTCTATTGGCGTTCCGGAATTGGACAAGATGCTCGGTGGGGGCATCCCTGAGGGCGACAGTGTCCTGGTTGCAGGTGCGTCCGGAACCGGAAAATCGGCCCTCGCCACTCAGTTCATTGCTGCAGGTCTCCGCCGCGGAGAGCCCGGGATTGTCGCGGTCTTCGAAGAACGGCCCAAAGAATATGCCCGGCGCGCCGGCACCTTCGGTCTGGATCTCATCAAGCCGCAGCAGGACGGCAAGCTCAATATCCTGTACCTTCGGCCGCTGGATCTCTCCGTGGACGAGACCATGCAGGAGATTCTCGATGCGGTGCGGAAGATCGGTGCCAAGCGTCTGGTGATTGACTCGCTCGCCGGCTTCGAAATGGCGCTGGCGCCCGGTTTCCGGACCGACTTCCGCGAGTCGCTCTATCGCATGATCGGTGCGCTGACAGGAACCGGGGTCACAATCCTCAGCACCGTCGAGATGGAGGAATCCTTTACCGGTCTCCCCTTTAGCAGCTATTCCATCTCATTTCTCACCGACGACATCATCCGGCTTCGCTATGTGGAAATCGATGGCGAGCTGCGAAGGGTGATTGTTGTCGTCAAGATGCGCAGTGGGAAACACAGCAGGGAGATTCGGGAGTACGACATTACGTCGGACGGGCTGGTGATCATTGGACCGCGCTTTCGAGGATACCGCGGCCTGATTACTGGCATCCCAGAGAAACTGAACACCGTCCCAGAGATACGGCCCCCGCGCAAGCCTAAGACTCGAAAATAGCTGCACCCCTGATCGTGAAAAGGCCAATCTTTATCGACGTTAACGACGCCACGGCCCATGCTGCCACGGCCCATGCTGATGAGCCGCGGGGCAAATACGCCATGCTCGACCTGGCAAGCGCGCCCATGGCCATCACAGAGGGCGATGACCACACCCTGCGCTATGTCAACCTCGCATTCTCTTCTCTGGTCGGAAAAGAAGAGAAAGATCTCATCGGCAAAGCCTTCGTTGAGATTCTCAAAGAGGGAAACGCCTGCCGGTCGTTCCTCGACCGCGTATACCGGGCGGACGGACCTGTAGGCCACATGGAGCCGGACCAGTCCGAAGATCATCCGACCGTCTGGTCCTATGAGGTCTGGCCTGTTCTCCCGGTGGGAGAACACCGCGCGGGATTGATGATCCAGGTCACCGAAAGCTCACGTTTTAACCACAAGGGAGTGGCAATGAACGAGGCCCTGCTGCTTTCCGCGATCCGCCAGCACGAGCTCACGGATGCCGCGGAAGCCCTCAACACAAAAGAGAGCAAAGAGCGGATCCGGGCAGGAGAGGCGCTCATTCGAGCCGAAAAACTGGCGGCCGTGGGGCGGATGGCGGCCAGCATGGCGCACGAGATCAACAATCCGCTGGAAGCCGTGATGAACAGCATCTTTCTCGCCCAAAGCGTCGAGGGCCTCCCGGACGCAGCTCGTGCGTATCTGAAGACCGCCGATGAGGAACTTCGACGCGTCTCTCACTTGACCAGACAGACATTGGGGTTCTATCGCGAGTCGACCCTGCCCGTCACCCTCTCTGTCTCCGCCTTGCTCGACTCCGTGGTTGACCTGCTCCGGGCGAAGATCAGGGCCACCGAAGCCCGGGTAGAGAAGCGGTGCGATATGGGGTTGCAGGTAAAAGGCGTCTTCGGGGAACTGCGGCAGGTGCTTGCAAATCTGCTGGCGAACAGTCTGGACGCGGTGGAGAAGGATGGAACGGTCAGGCTGCGCGCTTCCCTGGCGCCGTGCCGGGAGGATGGCCGGCACTGTGTCCGGATCACTGTGGCAGACACCGGCAAAGGAATCGATCCCGTTACGATGAAGCAGATCTTCGACCCTTTCTTCACCACCAAAGGCGCCGTTGGTACGGGCCTGGGCCTCTGGGTCAGCAAGCAGATCATCGACAAGCATGACGGTTCGATCCACGTGCGCTCCTCAACCACGGGAGCTCACCACGGCACCACATTTTCCGTGATCCTCCCCCGGACCGAAGCCGCCGCCTAGAGGCTCGCCTGCTTCTGACCGCCCCTCATGGCGATTTAGAACGGTTTCCCATAAAACAGGAAGATCAGCTCGAT
>DASRRN010000538.1:0-7442 GCA_035695685.1 Acidobacteriaceae bacterium
ATGTTTTTCCAGATCCGCCAATAGCCCTTCGTCTGTCAGGTCGAGGGAGCGCGAGTGCTTCCAGTCATGGTGCACCACGTCGTGCAAACGATCGACGATATGTTTGTCGCACACTTCGATTGCGAGTTCGCGCCTGCTATCAAAACTGCCGGGCGCCAGGTTGATTGATCCGATAATCGCCCGCTCCCCGTCGGCGAGCAACATTTTCGCATGAAGTTTAAGATCCTTCAGTTTGCGCACATCCACGCCCACATCATTCAGAATGCGGAGTCCTCCCACGCCCTCCAGCAACTTCTCCTTCTTGAGCGTGTGGGGCGGCCGCGCCATCACGTGAACCTTCACTCCACGTTCCTTCGCGCGAACCAAATGTTCGATGATCATCTGATCCTGGTATCGTTCATTTTGTAACCATAACGAGTGCTTGGAGCCGTCGATGAACTCCGTAATTCGTTCGCGGCCGTTTCCCCGGCACCAAATCAGCTGGGCTTGTTTTCCCGAAGCAAAATCCTGGCGGCTCCAATCCGCTTCGAAGCAGTTGGTAATTTCGGCTACCTCGTGCGGGTCAGAGGTGATGACTGCGTAGTCACGGGTCTCCGTCAGGTTTTCGCTCTGCCAATTCAGCGATTTCACAAACGCCGTCGTATCATCGACCACCATTGATTTTTCGTGAGTAAGATCGAAGGCCGGATTACTGTCCAGAACGTCAACCCCTGCGGCCAACAACGCACTCCGGCTTTCATCGTTCTCTGAGACGCCACTGCGGCGCTTGGGATTGAGCATGACGCGAACGATGACGCCCCGGCGATGGGCTTCGACCACGGCCGCGATCAAGGACGGATCAGTGAAGACGAACATCTTGATGCGAAGCGATTTGGCGGCATGACGGATTGCGTCCAGAATCGGCTTCGCGGAGTCGTCAGGTAAAACCACTAAACTACGGGACATCTGCGCTCTCCACGCCTGCGAAAGTCTCTAAAGAGTGGCCTTCGCCGGTGTTGTATCGAACTGTACACTATACAGCTCGGCGTAGGTTCCGCCCAGCGCCAATAGCTGGTCGTGCGTACCCTGTTCGGCGACCACACCATCTTTCAATACGATGATTTTATTGGCATCGCGGATGGTACTCAGGCGGTGCGCAATGGTGAGTACGGTGCGCCCTTTCATCAACCGTTCCAGGGCTTCGATGACCAGTCGCTCCGATTCGGTATCCAGAGCGGCGGTCGGTTCGTCGAGGATAAGGATCGGGTTGTTGCGAATGATCGCGCGAGCAATTCCGATGCGTTGCCGTTGACCGCCGGAAAGGGTGTCGCCTCGATCGCCAACAAACGTCTGATAGCCGTTGGGCATGCGCGCAATGAACTCGTCGGCGTTGGCCAGCTTTGCGGCCTCGAGTATCTCCTCCTCCGTCGCGTCAACGCGGCCATAAGCAATGTTATCCCGCACGGTTCCACGAAAAAGGACCGTCTCCTGCAGCACGTAACCGATCTGATCGCGCAACGCCTGGAGCCGGTAGTCGCGAACGTCGATATCATCCACTCGGACAGCGCCTGCGCTGGGGTCGTAAAACCGGGGAATCAAGCTCATGATGGTTGACTTGCCCCCTCCCGTCGGTCCCACAACGCCAATCATCTGTCCCGGCTTGACAGTGAAGCTTACATCGCGCAGGACAGGGCAGCTGGCGTCATACGCAAAGGCTACGTGATCGAAAACGATCTCACCCTTGATGGTTTGTTCGTCGGCATCGGGTTTTTCGGGAAGAACCGCGTCTGCGTCGAGAATTGTCCGAATCCGCTCCACCGCCACCGCGGTTTGAGCAATGGAGTTGTTCATGCTGGCGAGGTCTTTTACCGGCTTGAAAAATGACGCCAGATAAGACAGAAAGACGGTCAGTTCGCCGGCGGTCATTCCTCCCGAAAGAATGAGCAGCGAGCCGCGCCAGAGCACGAAGGCAACGCAAAAAGAGACAATGATGGAAACGATCGGCGAGAGCAGCGCCTTGACCTCACGGGCTTTGAGCGCGGCGGCCACGGTTGCCTGGCTTACGACCGCAAGCGCCTGCTGTTCCAGTTCCTGCCTGCCGAAAGCGGTGACCACGCGGATGGATTCGAGATCCTGCTGCACCACAGACACAATATTGCTCTGCTGCTTGCGGACCTCGTGGGTCGAACTCTTGACCGCCTTTTTGAACCTGGTGGCCAGTAGGAGCAGCAAGGGTGTGATCGCGACCGCGATCAGGGTAAAGTCCCAGTTGAGAAAGAACATCACCACCAACATGCCCAGGATGGTGAACATGTCCACCAGGATGCCGAGCGTGGCGGAGGAGGCAAAATTTTGGATGGTGAGCACGTCGGCGGTAATCGTGCTCAGCAGAACTCCCGATTGGTGAGTGTCGTAATAACGCAGCGACAGATACTGCAGATGGTGGTAGGTGCGCATGCGCAAGTCGTTGGCCACCCACTGTCCCACGCTCTCAGTGAAGTAGTTGGCCAGGTACGACGCGACCGCGTTGAAGAGGGCGATCAGGATCACCGCGATGGCCGCAATCTCCGCCAGGTGCGCCCGATGAGCATGGGCGAGCACCGGCTTGAGTAGGTGGGCAAGCCACGGATCGAGCTTGCGCCCGACGACTACATTGTCAATGACGATCTTGAGCGGCCACGGAGCAGCCAGCGTCATCGTGCTCTGGACCAGCATCGCCACCAGAATGATGGCCAGGCTCCCCCGGTAAGGGCGGAGCAATTCGCGGATGAGGCCCATCATGCCCCGGCCCTTGTCGTCACTCTTTTCGTCAACCGTTTGCTGCGCGGCCTCGACCACTGCGGATACCCCATTACAAGGCTGTGAACGTGACACCACTTTAAACGCTATTGTGCTTTTCTGTTACAGCGATGTGGGTGGCATCCGAATCTCGACGATTGGAGAAGTCCTAATCCCTTGAGACTGGTTACTCCGCAGCGGCGACCAGGTGGTAGATTTGGGCCCCATATTTCTCCACCGTGCCCATGCCGATGCCGGGCACGGCCAGCAGTGCAGAGTCAGTCCTGGGGCAGGAGCTGGCTATATTGCGCAAGGTACGGTCGCCAAAGATGCGAAAGGCCGGCATTTTTCTGCGCTTCGCCTCGGTCAATCGCCAGGCGCGCAGGGCCTGCTCCAGGCGAGCTTGCCGCTCCGGTGGAGGCTCAGGATCGGCCGATGCGGACTTTGCCGGGCCGCTCTGCCCCAGCCTGCTTTGTGCCGGCGTACCAGACTCCGCGACAGAAGTCCGCTTTTTGCCGCGTTTTGCGGAAGCTGCGGGAGCTGCCGCATCCCTCATCACGAACAGGAGAGCCTGGCTCTCATTAAAGGTGAGCCCGGCGGTCAAAATGCTGACATTCCGATAGGGAATCCGCTTGCCCTGCTTCTCGAAAACCGCATCGGTAAATGCGATCAGCTCTGCCCGCGCCATGGCCCCCAGCACTTCTTCAAAATCATCCCGGCTCATCTCGTTTTCGGGGTAGAGATCAGCATGCAGCTTTCCCGTGGACCTTGCCGGAAGCCCACGCAGCTTTTGCAGAACTCGATCGCAGGCGATTCGCTCCGCATGCGTAGGTGCGCGAAATCTTTGCGCGACGCAATCGACCGGCGCGCAAAAATCGCACATTCCGCAGCCCGCACCGCTATCGGACGTATCGCCGAAGTGGTGAACCAGCGACTTCATACGGCAATGGTGGCCCTCCGCAAAGCGGATGATTTCCTCCAGCTGATCTTTTTTCTGGTCCGCTTGCAGACTGTATGAGGCTCGCCAGCTTTCCAGTCCGAGACTCACATTCTCGGCAAAATCCACCACTGCGCCTTTGTGGATCCAAAGCTTCTCCAGCGCTTTGTCGAAAATGTCTTCCTCCATTTTGACCAGCTTGCGTACCGTCTCCTTGCTTTGTGGCTGCTCAACCAACTTGGCAAAAATGCGGTCCAGTAACGCGACCGGCGGATAGTCGCGGCCAAAAAAGAAGTCGTGCGTATAGCGATCTCCGTAGGAATACATAAGAATGGCCCGGCTCGGCTTTCCGTCACGGCCAGCGCGGCCAATCTCCTGGTAGTAGCCTTCCAGGCTGCCCGGAACAGCGGTATGAATCACGGTGCGTACATCCGCTTTATCGATCCCCATGCCAAACGCGGTGGTGGCTACCATTACATCCAGCTTTCCCGCCATGAATTCTTCCTGCACTCGCCGCCTGCGCTGCGCATCGAGGCCTGCGTGGTAGCCGGCCACACGAAATTCACGCGCCCAGGCCGTGGACAAAGCTTCGGCCTGTTTGCGCGTTGGTGTGTACACAATGGCCGGGCGATTGCCGGCTTTGAGCAGGATCGACCGGGCCAGGCCGGGTCGATTTGAGGGGAGCACTTCCACAATCTCGATGCCGATATTTTCCCGGCGAAAGCCGTGGATAAAGTGCTTGACCGTGGTCAGCCCTAATTGGGTTGCAATGTCTTTCTGCACCAGGGGGGTCGCCGTGGCGGTAAGAGCCAGCGCCGGAGCAGGACGGAAACTCGGCAGGTACTGGCCCAGCATGCGGTAGTCCGGGCGAAAGTCATGCCCCCATTGGGAGATGCAATGCGCTTCGTCGATAGCAATGAGCGCAGGCTTTCGTTTGGCCAGCATCTCAGGAAAGCCCGGCACGCGAAGCCGTTCCGGAGCGATAAAGAGAAACTGAAGGTTGCCCTTCATGTAATCCACGCAAGCTTGCCGCGAACTCTCGCGATCGCGCCCGGAGTGTATGCATTCGGCGGACAATCCAAGGTCTTTCAACTTGCGCACCTGGTCATCCATCAGGGCAATCAGCGGACTGATCACTAGTGTCGTTCCACCGCGCGCCAATCCCGGCAATTGATAGCAGAGTGATTTGCCCGAGCCGGTCGGCATCACCAGCAGCGCATCTTCTCCTGCAGTCACTGACTTGCAGACCGCCTCCTGGTTGGGGCGAAAGCTGGAAAAGCCGAAGACGCTTTGCAGCAGCTGGTTGAGGCTGGCGTTGGTGGGGATCGCCTTGAGTGGGGGAATCTCCCTGGTAGCTGCGATCTCCGGCCGAGCGTGAGGTTCCGACACCTGGGGCACGGGGCGGGCTGCCGGTCGCGCTACAGGCGTGGTCTGACTCACCCGGCCTACCACCGAGCGAACGTAGTCGCTGATGCGCTCCAGGAAGGGATCCAGTTGCGCCTCTCCCTGTTGGATACGATTGAGAAAGGCTTCCCATTGGCCCGTCATTGCTGGGCTCTTCACCTCAGGATGCACCACCTCAATCAGGTGTATCCCTTTGTCGGTGGCCTCGAGGCTCTTGCCCGCCCTGATGACGTAGCCACGCTTCAGGAGCACTTCAATGATGGCTGCCCGGGTAGCTGGGGTTCCCAGCCCGGTTTCCTTCATCGCCTCGGAAAGTTCCTTCTCATCCAGACTCTTCCCGGCGGTCTGCATTGCGGTCAGGATCGTCGCATCCGTAAACCGTTGCGGCGGTCTGGTCTTTTTCTTTTGCGCTTCAATTTTGATTACGCTCTGTGCCTGACCCTGGACCAGAGTTGCCGGCAGCACCTGATCCGTGGCTTCTGCTTCCCTCTTCGGCTCCCGCCTGCGCGCCTCTGCACCGGCGTCGAGAATCTTCCAACCTGTTTGCCGCACCACTGTTCCCGTGGTGCGATACCTGTCCACGGTTGGTTCGGTTTTGCTACGGATTGCGGTGATCACCGTGGTTACTTCCTGCAGGTGGTCCTCATGCCACAGCATGAGCAGGCGCCGGCATACCAGGTCGTAGATCTTGTGTTCTTCTTCCGTGAGCCTGTTCGGCTGCAAGGCAACCGCGGTGGGGATGATGGCATGATGATCGCTGACCTTGCTGTCATCGACGTAACGCTTGCCCAGCGGCCGCTCCCCCGTTCCCGGAGCCAGGTGCTCTTGATAAGGGCCGGAGATCACCGCTGTAATCCTGGGGATCGTCGCCGCGATATCGGTCGAGAGGTAGCGGCTGTCCGTCCTCGGATAGCTGATGAGCTTGTGCTGTTCGTAGAGCGCCTGTGCCAGATCGAGGGTCTTTTGTGCGCTGAAGCCGTACATGCGGTTGGCATGCCGTTGCAGGTCGGTCAGGTCGTAGAGCAGGGGCGGCGGGGTACGCACGGTTTCCGAGCTAAGTGTCTCGATCGCTGCCTGGCCGGCCCGCGCCCGCGCCATGATCTCGTTGGCTTCCTGGCCATCCGCAGCCAGTCGTTTGTTATTTCCATCCTTGCTTTCGCCGGCTTTGCTGTGCTGGCGGAACCACGTACCTTCATAGGCTTCCGTTGCTGTGCCGGCCTGGAAAGTGGCAACCACTTCCAGGTAATCCTCGGGCACGAAGCGTCGCAGGGTCAGTTCGCGATCGACGATCATGGCTAGCGTAGGAGTCTGCACCCGGCCGACAGACAGCTCTTCGTTATAGACAATGGAATAGGCACGAGACAGATTCATGCCCACCAGCCAATCGGCTCGGCTGCGGCCGCTGGCGGCGTCGGCCAGCCGGTCATAATCGCTTCCCGGACGAAGATTTGCAAATCCTTTGCGGATGGCGTCCGGGGTCAGCGATGAGATCCAGAGCCTGCGGAAGGGCTTTTCACTCCTGGTCGCCTGGTAGATGTAACGGAAAATCAGTTCTCCTTCCCGCCCGGCATCGGTCGCGCACACGATGCTCGACACGCGCGGAGACATAAGTATCTTTTGCACTACTTCAAATTGCTCTTTGCTGCGCTCGTAGACGACCAGTGGCCATTGGTCGGGCAGAATGGGCAGTGACTCCAGCCGCCATTGCCGCCATTGAGGATTGATTTGATGAGGTTCCGCGAGCGAGACCAGGTGCCCGATGGCCCAGGTGACCACATAGCCGTTTCCCTGCAGGTAGCCTTTGCCTCGCGTGTCGGCCCCGAGTACACGGGCAAGGTCACGCGCGACCGAAGGCTTTTCGGCCAAAACCGCGATGGTACCGGATTCAGATGCGGTCATTCTGATTCTCAGTCTACCGCCATCTCGTAGCGGGAAGGCAGGTGCGAGGGGTGGCATTCGCAGTCCCTCCCCTTTGAGACCAAGATGAGAAATGTTTTAATCCAACTGTGAACGTTTCCCTCGACCAGATAAAAAAAGCAGAACTGAGAATTCGCAATTTCATCTACTTCTCCCCCTGCCAGCTCTCGGCCGCTCTTTCAGAGGTAACCGGTCAACAGGTCTACCTGAAGCTCGACAATCTACAGCGAACCGGCGCCTTCAAAGAGCGCGGCGCCCTCAACCGGATTCTGCTGCTGAACGAGGACGAGAAGCGGCGCGGCGTAGTTGCTGCCAGCGCCGGCAATCACGCCCAGGCCGTGGCCTATCACGCCACCCAGCGCGGCGTTCTGGCCCGCATTGTCATGCCTCTCATGACTCCGCTGGTGAAGATCTCTGCCACTCGTGG
>DASRRN010000539.1:0-7009 GCA_035695685.1 Acidobacteriaceae bacterium
TGCCTGCAGGTCGTGGTTCTCCGCCGGCTCTCGATAAATGGTCCCGGCATTGTTCACCACGATATCTGGTGCGCCCATGGCCGACGACACTGCTTCATACAGTCGATCCGCGCCGTCTGGCTGGCTCAGGTCGGCGGCAAAACTACCGGACTTGCGGCCCAGGGCGCGAATCGCTGCGCCTGTTTCATCCGCGGGGCGGCGATTTCCATGGCGGGCCACTGACGCCCCAGCCTCAGCCAGCGCAACAGCAATCGCCGCGCCAAGCCCGGTGGCAGATCCCGTGACCAATGCAAGCTTTCCATCAAGACGAAACCTATCAAGAATTCCCATTTTTTACCGATGAGTATTCTTTTGTGTCGCAAGCGGATTGTCAACGTCTGCATGAACATGAGTCCCGGCATGTGGGACAATACCTGCTAAGACTCTATGTCCGGACTAGTACAGATTGGTTCCCAGCCTGCGAAACCCACCTCGGCGTGCGCACCCGTTCGACGCTCCCATGCAGTGTTATGGCTGCAGACTGTTACGTTGGCATGGATGCTCATCGAATGCGGGGTTTCCCTCTATGCAGCGGCCGATGCGCATAGCCCCTCGTTGCTGGCGTTCGGTTCCGATAGTCTCGTCGAGCTACTCTCCGCTGCAGTTGTGCTACTGAGATACGGGTCACCCAAATCAATTTCTGAACAAAAAGCGGCGCGCATCGCAGGAGCTCTGCTCTTTGTTCTCGCGTTCGTAGTTGCGTCCACGGCGCTGCTCTCGTTGGTCCTTCACCGGCGTCCTGAGGCAAGTTACCTGGGGATGATCGTAACCGTCGCTGCGTTGGTCGCCATGCCGATCTTAGCTACCTTAAAGCGGAGGGAAGCACGGCGCACCAACAATCTTGCGCTCGCCGCCGACGCGGTTCAGTCAGCCACGTGCGCTTACCTGGCCCTCATTACCTTGGCCGGGCTGGCAACGAACGCGGCGTTCCATATCCCGTGGGTTGATTCTCTTGCTGCATTGTTTGCCATCCCGATCCTTCTTAAAGAAGGGCACTCGGCATGGCATGGACACACCTGCGCTTGTTGCTGACAGACTCTTTAGGCCCTGAATTTTGGCTGCTGGAAAAACCCGCCCATCATAGAAGCGCGCTGCAGGTCAGGACGCACAGAAAGAGTTTGTGCTTTTGTGTGGTCTTACCCTTGTGTTTAATTTCGGTTAACAACCCATATACTGCTGGTTCCAAAAATACACTGTCGATCAAAAATAAATGTTCGATTCTGAAAAGCTGAGGTAAACTAGACCAGTCTTTCAGGATAAAGCGCTATGTTAATCAACCCACAAACCCGTCACCTCGCTCCACGAGTCCGGCCCTCCGGCGTATCGGACTTTGTCAGCTTGAAGGAAGTAGGGCGCCCCTAGCGCACTTCGTTTGCAGATTTTACGAAGGCCCTGAGGCGCAGCCTCAGGGCCTTTTCTCATTCCTGGGGAAAGCGTCCTTTGTTGAGCCATACGGCTCGATCCACCGCGCAGGCGCAGATGCCTCGCGATCTACCAGTTGTCCTGGTGAGTGATCTATGCGTGTTTCCCGAAATAATCACAACGTCATGCGTGACGTCCTTGCTTTCCTGCTCCGCCATTGGCGACGAGAGGCATGGCTGGTGACCGGTGTCGCCTGCTCCATGGTGGTAGCGACGATTGCCGACCTGTTCATGCCAGTCTTCGCCGGTCGCATGGTCGACGCGATCGCGATGCAGAGTGGAAGCCACCAGCAAGCATTGCGCGCCGCATTGTCGGCATTGGCCACCATGCTCTTGCTGGGAGGCATCCTGGTCGTCGGCCGCCATTTATCTTTGATGGGCATTAGCCGGCTAACCATCCGATTGATGGCGCGCTTGGCCGGCGATGCCTTCTACCGCGTGCAACGGTTCTCGACTGACTGGCACGCTAACAACTTCGCCGGCTCGATTGTGCGTCGCGTTACTCGCGGCATGTGGGCCGTGGATTTGATGGACGACACCCTGCTGCTGGCCTTGCTGCCTGCATCGCTGGTCCTGGTCGGGAGTGCCCTGGTGCTGGGTTCGCACTGGCTGTCGATGGGCCTCATCGTGGCCACGGGAGCAACCCTGTATGTCGGCCTTTCCATAGCACTGTCGTTGAACTTCGTTTCTCCCGCGGCCCGGCTGTCGAACGCACAAGATACGCTGGTCGGCGGCTCACTGGCAGATGCAGTCACCTGCAACGCGGTGGTCAAGTCCTTCGGAGCCGAAGGGCGTGAAGATGCGCGCCTGGGCCGCGTGCTCAACAAGTGGAGTCGCCGCACGTATCGCCATTGGATCAATGGCACCTGGAGCGGAACCACACAAATGATCGTACTGCTGGGCCTCAGGGGCTCTGTCACCCTGTATGCGATCTGGTTGTGGTGGCAAGGCCGTGCCACGCCGGGCGGAATCACCTTCGTGCTCACCAGCTACTTCATTGTCCATGGCTATCTGCGCGACGTTGGCCAGCATGTGGCGAATTTGCAGCGCAGTGTGAACGAGATGGAAGACCTGGTCGAGATGCACGTGCTTCCGTTGGGCGTGGCGGACCGGCCGGATGCCGAACCGATCCGCATTGTTAAGGGTGAGGTCGTCTTCGACCGAATTACTTTCTGTTACGGTGCGCATCCCGAGCCGCTTTTCCATAACTTCACCTTGCGCATTGAGGCGGGCGAACGCGTGGGCCTGGTCGGCCACTCGGGCTCTGGCAAGACAACCTTCGTCAAGCTCTTGCAGCGGCTCTACGACTTGAACGAAGGCCGGATCCTGATCGACGGGCAGGAGATTGCTCGCGCAGCGCAGGTATCGTTGCGCTCGCAGCTCGCCCTGGTGCCGCAGGAGCCGTTGCTCTTCCATCGTTCGCTGGCGGAAAACATCGCCTACGCGCGTCCGGAAGCAACGTTGACGGAGATCGAGCGTGCGGCGGAACTGGCCAATGCTCACGACTTCATCATTCGTCAGCCGAAGGGCTACGCCACGTTGGTCGGCGAGCGAGGAGTCAAGCTCTCTGGCGGCGAACGTCAGCGAGTAGCGTTGGCCCGTGCCTTCCTTGCAGATGCGCCGATTCTGATTTTGGACGAGGCCACATCCAGCCTTGATTCCGAATCGGAAGCGCTTATTCAGGAGGCCATGCAGCGCCTGATCGTGGGCCGTACGGCCATCGTGATCGCCCACCGACTGTCGACGGTAAGGATGCTTGATCGCATCCTCGTCTTCGAACAAGGCCGCGTGGTAGAAGAGGGAACGCACGATGACCTCGTCCGCCGAACAGAAGGCACTTACAAACGACTGTTCGAACGTCAGGCCCTGGGACTGTTTGTCGCAGAGTCTGACATGGACGAAGCAGAGGAGTTAAGCGCCTGAACGACAGCGGTCAGCGTCGTGAACACGCGAAGGGTGCCCCAGGTCTCGCTTTTGAGACCTGGGATCCCGGCAACCGATCCCGAATGGAAACCCACTCTGCTCACCCCTTGTTAAGGTTTCCGGTCGCCTTTCGGATCATACACAGCGACCCCGACACGAGAGTCAGCGCAGCCGTAATACATAAACCACTTATCCTGAAAAAACACTAACCCTTCCGCAAACGTCGTCCCAGCGGCATACTGTCCACTTTGCTCCCACGACTTCTCAGGCTTAAAAAACGGCTTGTCAGTGCGGGCTAACAGCCTGCGAGGATCATCCGCCGAGAACAGAGCCTGCCCATCGGAGTACGCGTTGGCGCCAATTCCGGGCGCCCCGCCTACCGCCGCATTCTTGCCGTTGTAAATGAGGACAATACCATGATCGGTGAGCAGCGAGGGCGGCCCCACTTCCGGGAAAGCGCTGTCAAAGAGTCGCGGGCGATTGTGCAGCAACACCAGTGTTTTGCCCGACGAATCTTCAACCGGTGTCCAGTGGATCAGATCCGGCGATGTTGCAAGCCGCACCTGGATTTCTCCCCAGTACATCCAATATTTCCCTTGAATTTTTGCTGCGATCAGGCGGCCACCCGCGAGCTGGGTAACGATACTGGCCGATTTGTAATCGAAGTGCTGATACTTTTCACCCACCAGGGCAGGTCCATGTTTTGTCCAATGAATTAGATCAGTCGAGGTTGCGATTCCGATATCAGTATTGCGACGATTCCACTGTGTGTACGTGAGAACATAAGTCCCATCTTCACTCTCCACCAGGCGCGGGTCTTCGACGCCTCCCGGCCATTCCCTGTCCTTCTGCGAATCAACATCAGGATAGAAAACCGGAACCGGCTCGGTGGTGAAGTGCACACCATCGTCACTCGAGGCCAGGCCAAGGCGAGACGTGTGCATGCCGATAATCATAGTTCCCGAGTCGTCTTCGGCGCGATAGAAGACATACACCTTTCCCTGGCGCACAATGGCCGCAGGATTGAAGGTATGCAACGCCTCCCAGTGCACTGGCTTGTTGGTAATCGGATCGGTGAAAACAGCCTGCGGATTGGGCTCGATGATCGGCGCATCGACCGGGCGCACGAAAGGACCCAATGTCCATCTAAGATTCTGCGATGACTGGGCAATCAGCAAACTAGCCGCCGCAAGCGTGCTGCAAGCGAGAAAAACGTGGAAGGAGAACTTGCGCACAGATATCAAACTTTCACACTGCGGATCTTTCCCCGTAACGAATCAATGGGTGCCCACGCCTCGCTTTTGATACCTGAGATACGCGAACCTGAGGGTTCTTGGTCCCTCGGCAAGCATAAGCCTCGGTCATAAGCCTCGGTTCAGGATCTCTTCACGGACGATGAAAACGTCCCACCAGGACAGCCTTGGCCACAATGTGCCCATCCATCGCTTTCAGCACATCCGCCTGGGTGGCGTCCGGGCCCAGGCTCAGCTTTGTATCCAGCGCAAACAGGTCGTAGGTGTAGTGATGATAGGGTCCAGGCGCGCGCGCGCCCATGCCCATGTACCCGACCTTCTGTCCACGGTTCAGTGCCTGGATCGACCCGTCCGGCAGCTGGGCTTGCGGAGGCACGCCTTCCGGGAGTTCACGTGCGGTCCCTGGAATATTGAAGATCATCCAATGCAGAACCTCGTTGGTGGTCTTGTTCAACGACGTATCCGGATCATGCAGAATCAGCGCAAAGCTAACCACGCCATCCGGCACATTTGTCCAGGTGAGTTTAGGGGAAACCGGAGCACCATTCTCCGCCGCCTGGGTGTACTTGTTCGGAATAATCCCGCCGTCATCAAATGCCGTAGTTGTCAGCGTGAGGCCAGGTTTAGCCATCGGTGGTGGAGCCGCCGGGGTCTGTGCCACGGCTCCCAGACCAGTCACCAGTACCGCAATCAAAACGAATTTTTTCATCGTCGCTCCTTTACTTTCTGCTGCGATAAAAAACGTGCCAGACTTTGCCGTTCTGGCTGTCGGTAATGAAGAGTGTGCCATCGGGTGCTTGAGCCACGCCATCCGCACGCGCCAACGCATCCGTCGGACTCACCAGGGGATCCTTGCCGGCAAATCCACCGGCAAAGATCTGAAACTTGCCCGATGGTTTGCTGCCGGCGAACGGCTGAAAGGTCACATTCGAAGGCGCCTGCGGCAGAGGAGCACGGTTCCACGAACCATGGAAAGCAATGAACGCTCCACCCTTATAGCGCGCCGGGAATTGGCTGCCCGAGTAGAACATCACATCCACCGGAGCCCAGTGGGCTGGATAGCTGGCGATCGGAAGCGCAAATGCGCTGCACCGCCCCACGGTCTTGCCGTCGCCTCCATACTCAGGGTTGAGCAGCAGCTTCTGTTGCGTATAGTCGAAAAAGCAATACGGCCAGCCAAAATTAAGCCCCTTCGTGGCCCGGTACATCGGCTCGGCCGGACGTGTGGCGTTCTCCTCCGCAGTAAACTTCCCCGGCCAGAGAACGTCTAACTGGTCCCGGCTGTTCATCACGATATAAAGCGCGCCGTCATGCCAGGTGATCGCGGGTTCCTGGCGAAGTCCGGTTACAAATTTCTCCCCATCCGCCTCTTTCTGGTGCAGCTTGTTCTCGTCAAACTTCCAGATGCCGCCGTGCGTCTCCAGCAGCGGACACGGGTCCTGGCCCACAATGCCTTTCTGCCGGTCCTGCGACTGGCACGCATTTGAGGGAGAACCGATATTGATGTACAGCGAGCCCTTGCCGTCGAACGCAATGCCCTTGTCGTGATGCTCGTGCTCCGTCGGCAGGTCCTCAACGATGACTTCGGGCGGCCCCGCGGGCTTCAGCTGTCCCGGGATCATCTTCCAGCGCTCCACCGACTCCACCTTGGCCACATACAAATAGCCATTACGCAGCGCAATGCCGGTGCTGCTTCCGTCGCCAAAATACTCCTTGGTCTCGAAGCGTCCGTCACCGTTTTCATCACGCAGTGCCACCACGCCGCCTGTTTTTCCCTTACCGCTCTGCAGAGCGACATATAGGTCTCCATTGGGCGCGACCACCGCGTGCCGGGCCGTACCCAATCCGTCCGCCGCTACCAGCGCACAGAATCCCTCGGGCAGCGTCAATCCCGCGTTGTCTGGATCACAGGCATAGGGCGTGGCCGCGCGCAATGCGAGACTCGTCATGCAACACGCCGCCGCCACGAGCAATCCAATCAACGAGCGTTTTGATGTCATTCCTTTTCTCCAGGCTGTTTGGTCAATAACGATCGCGGCAGGATGCGCCTTACCGTACGATCAGGGTAGTGTAATCTTTTTGAGGAGTCGACAGCGTGCTTGCAAAAAAGAACCTCATCGTTTGCCTGGCCTTAACAATTGCCGCATTTTCCGCTCAGGCCCTTCATGCCCAGGCGGCTGCCGCCGCCGGCGATGGCCTTTACACCGCCGATCAAGCCCATCGCGGCGAGACTGCCTATAAGGCGCAGTGCACATCGTGCCATGGTGACGCGCTGGATGGTGTGGGCCCATATCCACCGCTCAGCGGGGATGACTTCCTCTCCAAATACGAGGGTCAGCCCGCGCTCAATCTCTACAACATGATCCAGAAATT
>DASRRN010000540.1:0-6093 GCA_035695685.1 Acidobacteriaceae bacterium
GGTGCAGGGTCAAACTGCAGCGCCCCGCTGCTGGTTGCGCTGGCGGGAAGCTTCTGCGGCTCAGGATGGACTGTCCTCCGCTGCGATCTACCCTTTCGCCAAATGCGACCGCACGGACCGCCGCAACGTGGCAGCGCAGAACGTGACCAACAGGGTCTGGCCGCGGCCATTGCGTCCGTGCGGCGGCAGGCTTCGGGGCGTGTGTATCTGGGTGGTCATTCCTATGGAGGAAGGCAAGCGACCATGTTAGCCGCTGATAAACCACGCCTCGTTGATTATCTGCTCTTGCTCTCCTACCCGCTCCACCCGCCGCTGCGGCCGGAGGAACTACGCACTGCGCACTTCCCTCGACTGCAAACTCCGGCGCTCTTCGTGCACGGTACGCGCGATGGCTTTGGTTCCATCGACGAGTTGGGGTCGGCACTCAAGCTCATCCCTGCACGGACCGAGTTGCTTCCCGTCACGGGCGCCGGCCACGAACTTCTCAGCAAGAAAAATCGTGAGGAATTGCCGGCGATCGTAGTGAAGACATTCCGGTCATTTGCCGCGGTGATTTGACGGCCAGGTCCACCCATTGAGGGTTATTTCTTTTCAAAGATGAGGAAATAATCCTGCCCGTCGGCCTTGGTGAAATCGTAGCGGGCGACCTGGCGAAAGCCCGCGCGTTCGACCTCGCCGCGGACGATGGGTTCATTTAGACCGTGGTCCGCGCCGTTGCCGTTGCGGTCGATGATGCCGAAGCGAGCGCCTGGCCTCAGCGCCGTGCGCAGGCTGGCGAGGACGAGTGGTGGATGGGCGATTTCGTGATAGACCTTCAACATCAAAGCCGCGTCGAGAGTGTTGGGCGATAACCTGGGGTCGTCGGGTGTGCCCAACAGCGTCTTTATGTTGAGAAGGTGCTCCCGCTGGGCGCGCTGCTGAATCGAGACAATCGCCTTGGGGTTAATATCCTCGGCGATGACCTGGCCGTTGGGAGCAACACGGCGTGCCGCGCGGACGCTGAACCAACCGCCGCCGGCTCCAATATCGGCAACAATGCTGCCCGGTTTAAGGTTTAGCAAATCCATGACCCGGTCGATCTGGAGACGCTTGTCGCGTCCAGGCTCCTCGAAGATATTCAGGTTGCCGGTGTACGGTGTGCTGGTGGGGTGCGAGGGTATGGCGGGACTTTGGGCCCGAAGTACCGGAGCGCAGAAGAAGGTAACGGCAAAGAGAGTGGCGAGCAACTGGCCGCGAAGTTTCATGCCGTTAAGACGCGTGGGACGGATAAGGCGCATGTCATCTCACCAGAGTTTATTTACGCAGGGCACACACCCTGATGCTACTCGCAGCCTCTTCCTGAAGGTTCAAAATCCTGGAAGAACGACCGATGGACACCGCGTAACTCATGATGGAAGGTTTGTCTCTCACCCGAAGCCTGACGCCAGGTGCGATGCCGCTTTCCTTCAGGAGTCTCAGCGTGCGGGTGTCGCGATCAGAAACGCTGTCGACGACATAGGTTCCTTCGTACATCGCATCCGTCAACACAATGGAATTCTGTCTTGGCATCGCGCCGTCCATCGCCGGAATGCAATGTCCGTGGGGATCGATTTTCGGATGCCCGAGTTTAGCGTCAATACGCTCTTCGAAACGCTCGGAAATGAAGTGCTCCAGACGCTCCGCTTCTTCGTGCACCTCATCGATCGGATAATCGAGCACTTCATAAAGAAATGTCTCAATAAGCCGGTGATGACGCACCACCTCTAACGCTCGTTTCTTCCCCATGGAGGATAGCAGGACACCGCGATGCCGCTCGTATACGACCAGTGGCGGCGAGCTTGCAGCCAGCTTTTGCAGCATATTTGTCACCGAGGCGGGCGCAACACGCAGTTGGCGCGCCAGGCTATTGCTTGCCACCCTGCTCTCCTCAGGTCCGCCCAGAAGCAAAATGGCCTTTAGGTAGTTGTCCACAGATTCGCTGTTTGGATTCGGTTCGCGGCGCGCCGTCACGGGAAAACTCCAGTCACCAGCTTGACATGGTTCTATATTAGGCGTACCTAATATTTAGGTTAACCTAAATACGCCGGACGACCGGTTGTCGTTCATGATCCACGGCAACGTTCCGGCGTTCCTCCCGCCCACGTCACACAGGAGTTCTCCCATGGCGCTAAACAGAATTGCACGGGCAGCCCTGGAACTTTTGTTGATGTTAACCATGGTTAACACTTTGCTGCTTTGGGGGCAAAGCGGAACCAGCAGCGCGCTCGCCGGCAACGTTCTCGACAAGAGCGGCGCAGCGATTCCCAATGCCCAAGTCAAGGCGATGGAAGTGAACACCGGTTCCGTCCGCGTCGTCCAGAGCAATAGCGAGGGGCGCTTCCTTTTCTCGCAGGTGAACCCTGGAACCTACCAGATTGACGTGCATGCCGAGGGATTTGGTCCGGGACAGTCGCAGCCCACGGCTGTTTCCATAGGACAAACCGCTACCGTAAATTTCACTCTGGTTCCCGCGGCCATCTCGCAGTCCATCGAAGTAACAGGACAATCCGGGCTAATGAGCCTGGAGAACCCGAACACCGCGACCACGCTGGAAGCGAAAACCATAAAGAGCCTACCCAACCCGGGGCAGGACCTGACCTACATCGCGCAATTCGCGCAAGGCGCGCTGATGAACACGGCGGGATCTTCTAACGATGCAAAGGCCTCGGGTGGCTACGGCAACGTCGAATTCAACGGGCTGCCGGCCACCTCCAATGGCTATATCCTGGACGGCTTCGATGCCAACGATCCTTTTTTAGGACTGAATATCGGCCTGTCGACCAACCTCGTCATCGGGCTGGATGCATTACAGGAAGCGACCGTGAATACCAACTCTTATGCGGTCGATCAGGGACGCTACGGAGCTTCGCAGGTGAATTACTTCACCAAGTCAGGGTCGAACCAATTTCACGGAGACGCGTATGAGATCTGGAACGGGTCTCTATTCAACGCCACTGACTACTTTCTCCATGCTAATGACACGCCGGGAAATATTGCGCGTAAGCCGCGCTCGACGGTAAACGAATTCGGCGTGAGTGTTGGCGGTCCGATCCTGAAAGATAAGCTCTTCTTCTTCGGTCACTATGAAGGCATTCGCATCGCGCTGCCACTGGTTGCCCGAACCACCGTACCGTCTCCGGCCTATCAGCAGTACGTGCTGCAGCAGTTGCCGCAGGGCGGATCTGATCCAATCAACGGCACCGTGTTACCGGCGCAGCCCCAGGAAGTAGCGTTCTACCAAAAAGTGTTCGGGCTCTACAGCAACACGGCGGGCACACCGACGCCGGTTCTTACTTGTCCGTTGGACGCTAGCGGAGCATTGCTGTCCGGAACGCAGACCCCCAATAACCTATTCAACGGGTCCGGTTGCGCCAACAAACGAACCCAGTCGCTGAACAATATCGACAGTGAGAATCTGATCGTCGTTAAGCTTGACCACACTTTCAATGCAAGTAACAGCGTGTGGTACCGATTTCAGCAAGACACGGGGCTGCAGGCCGCCTACACGGACGCAATCAACCCTATGTTCAACTCCTACTCCCTGCAACCACAGCGCACGCTGGTACTTGGCTACACGCACCTGTTCACGCCCACGCTGGTGAACCAGTTCAACCCCGGCGCTAGCTGGTATTCGAGTCTCTTTCTGCCGAATGACTATCCGCGGGTACTCCAGACCTTCCCGATTGTGCTGGCCGGAGGAAGCTCTAACGCACCCTTCACCACATTGGGCGGAAACGACCAGACCTATACTCAGGGCCGCAAAGTCACTCAGTGGCAGATAAACGACAACCTCATTTGGACCCATCTACGCCATAGCTTCAAGTTCGGAGAAAATTCCCGCAGGCTGGATATCAGTGACTACGATCTCGGCGAGGGGGTTGTACCCAGCGTGATCTACAACGATCTCGCGCAGTTTACCTACGGCGCTGCGTCCACAGCCACGGTGGGCTTTCCGATTACACAGAAGGAGCGCATCGCTTTGGGCAACCTTGACATGTACGCGATGGATACTTTCAAGGCCAGCCAGAGGTGGACCCTGACAGCCGGATTGCGAGTCACCTGGAATACCAATCCGGTCAATCAGCAAGGACTGTTCGCGCGGCCAAAAGGATCCTTCCTGAATTTGAACCACGAGGTCAATCAGCCCTTGGACCAGGCCATTCAAACCAACGTGCGCACGCTCTTTCCCGGCACTCCTCTGCTGAGCTGGCAACCGCGAGCTTCGGTGGCTTACAAATTGTCAGATAGGGTCGCGATCCATGCGGGTGGGGGCGTCTTCAACGACATCATCCCGGCTCAGGTTGCGGACCTGGGTGCGACCAACGCTCCCTATGCGCCAGTTTTCGTCGGGGGGATTAACGGACAGGTCGGGGGTGTTGGCATTGCTCCGGGAGTTCCGAACAGCGCAGTCGATGCAACCGCCCAGGCGAACCAGTCTTTCCAGACTGTGTTTCGTTCTAGTAGCTCGGGGTGCCTTGGGTTGCCCGCGGGTGCTCCTACATGCCCCCTGGCGGTCAATCTGAACACTTTTCCCAGTGGTAGATTGAAGACGCCATATTTTTTGCAATGGAGCCTGGGCCTCGAGCGCGAATTAGGACCGCGCGGTGCGCTGCACATCGATTACGTGGGCACGCGAGCCGTGCATGAGCCATACCAGGTGCAGCTAAACGGGTACCAGACAGTGTGCGATGGATGCTTCGCGCCCTTTGCTTACAACCGGCCGCTCGATCAGCGCTTCGGGAACGTGAATGAATTCCGCACCGATGCGGGCAGCAACTATACCGGCCTGCAAACCAGCGTTGCCAAGCAATTCGGCAGCCTCACATTGCGGGGAAATTACACCTATAGCCATTGTCTTGACGAAGTATCAAATGGCGGTTTGCTTCCCTTCTCCAGCCTCGGCATTCTTTATCCATTGCCAGGCGATCTACGCAAGCAATACGGAAACTGCGACTACGATGTGCGTCACAACCTCACGGCCTTCGGCATCTATGAAATTCCATTTCATTCCGGCCACGCAATTTCGCGGTATATGTTTGGCGGCTGGCAAGTATCGCAGACCGCGTTCCTGCACAGCGGTGTGCCTTTCAGCGTGCTCAGCGCGCCTTACACAGCGAACAACCATGGCATCTTGCAGGGGAGCGGACCGCAGTTTGCGAACCGGGTAGCCGGGGTTCCGCTTTATCGCAAGAGTCCCGTCTCCGGCGTGACGCAGCCCGGCAGCCGTCAGTGGCTCAACCCAGACGCCTTTGCCTCCGTTGTTGATCCCAGCACCGGCGCCTGCGCCGGAGGCGACTCGCCGGCCAACTGCCAATTCGGAAACTCAGGGCGCAACAACTATCGTGGTCCTCACTTCACCTATTCTGAGGTTTACGTCACTAAGAAGATTCCGATCACGGAGCGCGTAACCTTTCGCCTCGACGCACAAGTGTTTAACATCTTCAACCATCCCAACTTTGCTTTGCCTAGCAATCAAGCGGGTAATCCTGGCAACCCGGCAACTCAAACGGGTTTTGGCGCGTTGACTAACACCATTTCCCCTCCTACCGGGCTGCTGGGAGTGGGACTCGGCGGCGACAGTTCACCGCGCATGATCGGATTCCAGGGAAGGATCGAATTCTGAAGTTAAAAACCCCAGCTGAAAAACCAAAACCGCGTAGTGTGCGTAACCTCTTTGGCCTTTCTGTAATCTCATTCTTGCCGGACTGCTTCAGGTTCGGGTGTGAGACAAGCTGGTAAGCAAATGTTGCTCTTGTTCTTAGCGTATTTCGGCGGGGTGCTCACCATTCTCAGCCCCTGCATTCTGCCGGTTCTGCCATTTGTGTTTGCGCGCTCCGATCAGCCCTTTCGCAAGAGCGGTTTACCACTGCTTGCGGGCATGTGCATCACGTTTGCCCTGGTTGCCAGCCTGGCGACAGTGGGCGGAGGCTGGGCGGTACGAGCCAATCAGTTCGGGCGTATCGCCGCACTGGTTCTCTTCGCTGTGTTTGGCCTTACCCTGCTCTTCTCATCCCTTGCGGATCGTCTATCACGTCCGCTCGTCCAACTAGGCAACCGGCTTTCAAAAAACTCCGA